>JBJOOQ010000075.1:0-9672 GCA_046051205.1 Actinomycetota bacterium | reverse complement strand
AACAACACCAGGAATACCAAGATTGATTGGCGTGGTGAAACCTGCTGCACGCAAATCCTTCAACCAGCTCAAAATCAGCGGAGCGTCGAAGCACATTTGAGTAGATGCAAGACCTTTTACACCGTGGCTCTTCAACAATGCTTCTTTCTCGATTACTGCATTGTGCAGATCACCCTTGCTGATAGTTGCATGGCCGTCAGGGTATGCACCGAAACCAATGGTGTCTACTCCAGGCTTTGCTTCAAGGAAATCTTTGATGAATGGAAGCGCGTATTGGTAGTGAGGCGGTACTTCTGCATCGCCACCAATGATGAACACTTCCTTGATTCCCTTTTCGCGAACCCACGCTGCCAACTTTGCGGCATGCTCTGGTCCTTCAACTAAACGTGCGGCAAAGTGTGGAACTACGTTGTGGCCTTTTTCGAGCAGTTGCTCACACAATTGCTGAGTCGTGGCGATGCCTTTTGCTGGCGAACAAGTAACCGACACCGCAGCACCCTTTGGCAGGTCTGCAATCGCCTGGTCAAGCGACTTCAACGGAACGAGTTCGTAACGCATATTGCGCACTAGGCGCTGTGCTGCAGGTGTGGTCTTTCCTCCGCGCTTGCTTTTGCCGAGAAGTGTCGAAATGATGCTCATTGTTGCTCCGTATGGTGTTTTGGTTTTGTAAATGGTTGAAGCTCAGCCGAACGTATCGGGCAGAACAGCCTTGCGCTTGGCGATGTACTCCTGCAACTCGGCGTCAATTGCGTCGTCTAGTGCAGGTGGTTGATAGGAGGCAAGACGTTCTTTCCACAGTCTGTTTGCGCGCTGTGAAGCGTCCAAACTGCCATCGTCTACCCACTGTTCGTAGCTGTTGTTGTCGGCAGTGTCTGAGCGGTAAAACGCTGTTTCAAAGTTTGCCAACGTATGGGCAGTACCCAAGAAGTGGTTGCCCGGCTCATTCTCGCGCATTGCGCTCATGGCCTGGCCATTTTCAGTGATATCAAGACCCTTGCCAAACGTCATCATCATGCCCAATTGGTCGCAGTCAAGAACGAACTTCTCGTAACCAATTGCAAGTCCGCCTTCCAACCAACCAGCAGAGTGCAACACGAAGTTGGTTCCCGCCATGATCGTAGGAATAAGCGTTGACGCACTTTCATATGCGGCCTGAGCATCGGGAAGTTTGGACGCACACAGCGAACCACCAGAGCGGAATGGAACACCAAGGCGACGCGCAAGTGCAGCAACGGTGTACAACACCATGGCTGGTTCTGGGGTACCAAATGTTGGAGCACCAGTCAGCATGGACATGGAGCTGGCAAACGAACCGAAGATCACCGGAGCGCCTGGGCGCACGAGCTGACAAAACGCCATGCCAACAAGTGACTCAGCAAGTGTTTGCGAAATAACACCCGATGAAGTTGATGGCGCCATTGCACCAGCCAAAATGAACGGCGTAATGATGCATGCCTGATTGTTTGTGGCATACACCTCTGCCGATTCCAACATGGTGGCATCCCACACCAGCGGTGACGATGCATTGATCAAGCTGGTCATGACGGTGCGATCCTGCAAGTCGCCACCAAATGCGATGCGTGCCATGTTCACACTGTCCTGTGCGCGCTCGCCAGCAGTAACCGAACCCATGAAACCTTTATCGCTGTACTTAATGTGCGCATACACCATGTCAAGGTGACGCTTGCTTACGGGAATGTCAACTGGTTCACACACCGTTCCACCAGAGTGGTGAATGTATGGAGACATGTAAGCCAACTTCACGAAGTTCTGGAAGTCGGCAATGGTTGCGTAACGGCGACCATTGTCTAAGTCGTGCACAAACGGCGAACCGTAGTTCGGAGCAAACACCGTTGCGTCGCCACCAATCTGCACATTGTTTTCAGGATTACGTGCATGTTGCGTGTACACGCGTGGCGCACTTGCCTGAATGATGCTCCGGCACATGCCGCGCGGAAAGCGCACGCGGGTTCCGTCAACGATTGCACCTGCGGTTTTAAAACGCTCAATGGCGCTCGGGTAATCGCGAATCTCAACGCCAATTTCTTCCAAGATGGTGTCGGCGTTGTCTTCGAGAATTTGCAGACCTTCATCGGAGACCAACTCGTAAGGCTTAATCAATCGAGTGAGGTATGCCTCGCGCTGGGCATTGGAGGTCTTGCGCGTAGATTGGCGAGCCGCACGGCCGCCTCCCTTTCGGTGATGAACTTCTTCGGTCATAATCTCCCCTAATTCCCTACTTATTCTTGCAGAACCATTTATGCGCGGCGACGCCTGCGCTGACCTCCGCCAGCACCATCGCCCGAGTTTTCAATTCGCGGAGGCAGTGTGACCAAAGTCGACAGGTTTGGCGTTGGCGCATAAGCGTGTGGAAATGCCATCGCCGCCACAAAGAGGTCTTGGAATCGTGGCTCGGTTGCCGTTTCGATCTTGGTCACATGCGTAACGGTGTGTTCCATTTCGCGTCGTTGAGCACGGGAGAGCAAGGCTTTTGCCGCGCCAGTTCCAGCAGAGTTTCCAACTGACCGCACACCTGGCAACGGGCAATCTGGCACCAGGCCAAGCACCATTGCATACGTTGGGTCGATGTGCGCACCGAATGCACCAGCAAGTCGAATGTCGTGCACTTCAGGCGAACCTGCGTGCTCTACGAGCAAATCAATACCCGCACGAAGCGCAGCCTTTGCCAATTGAATGGCACGAATGTCGTTTTGAGTGATGAACAATTTGGTGTCACCGTTTTCGTAGAGCAAATACGAGAATGTGCGCTCGTCAGCAACAACGCGCGGTGTTTTCTCGACAAGCGATCCCTGGATCACACCATCTTGCGAAATGATTCCTGCCAAGTACATCTCAGCAATTACTTCGATAATTCCAGAACCACACACCCCAGTAACCGGAGTGTCTTGCACTGCTTCAGAAAAGCCTGGCTCGTCCGACCACATATCAATACCGATTGCACGGAAACGTGGCTCGAGCGTTACCGGATCGATGCGAACTTTTTCAATTGCACCTGCTGTTGCGCGTTGACCGCAACTCAGCTGTGCGCCTTCAAACGCTGGACCCGTTGGTGATGAAGCTGCGAACTGGCGAGCGGTGTCACCCAACACAATTTCAGCATTCGTTCCCACGTCGATGAGCAACTGCATCGACGAACCACGGTGTGGACCTTCCGAAAGTATTGCTGCCGCAGTATCTGCGCCTACGTGTCCTGCGATACATGGACCGACATAGAACGATGCATTTGGTAAGTGGATATCTAGTTCTTCTGCGGCGCCAAATGTTGCCTCGCTCGTTGCCAGCACAAACGGTGCAGCGCCAAGTGGCGTCGGATCAATACCCAACAAAATATGGTGCATAATCGGGTTGCCGACCATCACTACTTCAAGAATCTTGTCTGTAGTGATATCGGCTTTTTCGGCCAAGTCATGAACCAAATCATTGATCGCATTGCGAATGACTGTGGTGAGTTCTTTCTCGCCACCCTTGTTCATCATCACGTACGACACGCGACTCATGAGGTCTTCGCCGAAGCGGATTTGTGGGTTCATTACTCCAGAGCTACTCATCACTTCGCCCGTTGTGAGGTCAATGAGGTGACCCGCAACTGTTGTGGACCCAATGTCGATAGCAATTCCAAACATCGTTTCCACAAACCCTGGCCAAGCAGCAACAATGTTGCCCGCTACACCGTCAATTTCAGAGCGCTTAATGGCGATTGTTGCGCCACCGTCGCCTTTATCAATTGCCCGATTCACCTGCGAAAGTGCAGTCATGCTGATCGTTGGCCGTGCAATTCCATGCTGCTGGGCAATTGCGTCGCGAATGACTTGCGATGCAGTGACATCGTCGCCAAGTTCCGAAGGCGTTACAGCGATATAGAACAGACTGAACGTTGGGTCAACAACGATGACGCCCAAGTCCAAATCCTTACGCACAATTTGACGATGTACTTGGCTCATTGCAGGAACATCAATGACCATGTCGCCACACACTTTGGCCATGCAACCAAGACGATTTCCTTCTACAAGAGCACGCTTGCCTTTGTACTTGATTTCGTCTTCGGTCTTGCCAGTCAGCGATGATTCCATTGCCTCGATACCCCACTTCGAAAATGATCCAAAGCTTGGGGTGATTTGACAGCGACCGCAGATGCCTCTTCCGCCACACACCGAATCGATGTCGGCGCCGAGCTTGCGCGCAGCATCCAACACTGTGGTTCCGGTTTCAACGGTGCCGTCTAGACCAGACGGAGTGAAGACAATGCGGTGCGACATTATGAACTATTGCGTACGGCGGCGGCGGCCTTCACGATCGCCACGCCCACCAGTTGGAGCATTCGGATCGCGGTTTGCCTTGATCCATGCTGCACAGTCCTGGTCGTTACCGGTCAATACGTCTGCCGCCATGATTGCTGCCTTCACTTCTGGGTGGAGCGGGCTCATGATTGCCGATGTCATTCCGGAAGCCATCGCCATGCTGAGGAACGTTCCCGTGATTTGGTTGCGAGCAGGCAAACCGAAGCTGACGTTTGAAGCGCCGCACGTGGTGTTCACTTTCAACTCCTCACGCAAACGACGAATCAAGGTGAATGCTTGCTGACCTGCTTGGCCAAGTGCACCAATTGGCATCACCAATGGGTCAACCACAACGTCGGAATAGTGAATTCCGTGATCTGCAGCGCGCTCAACAATTTTCTTGGCAACAGCAAAGCGAACATTTGGATCCATGCTGATTCCGGTTTCGTCGTTCGAAATTGCCACAACAGCAGCGCCATATTTCTTCACCAACGGCAACACGCGCTCCAACGATTCGTCTTCTCCCGTTACCGAGTTGACCAACGCTTTACCTTTGTACACCGAAAGTCCGCGTTCAAGCGCGTCAATGATTGATGAGTCGATGGAAAGTGGAACATCGGTAATTGCCTGCACCAACTGAATGGCGCGTGCGAGCAATGCTGGTTCGTCTGCAAGTGGAATACCAGCGTTCACGTCCAACATCTGCGCTCCGGCCTCAACCTGAGCAATTGCGTCTGCTTCAACTCGGCTGAAGTCGCCGTTCTTCATTTCTTCTGCGAGCATTTTGCGGCCCGTTGGGTTAATGCGCTCACCGATCATTACGAATGGACGATCGAAACCAATGACTACTTCTCTGGTTGGCGACGAAAGGATGGTATGGGTCATGTCAGTTTCTCGTTTCTTTCTTGCTATTAAATATTTGGAGTTTCTTCTTCATCATCTTCAAGCTCTTCAAGTGCGGCAAGATCTTTTGCTGCCACAGTGAGTTGCTCAACATCTTTTTCGAACCCACCGGCATATGCCAATACGCCTAAGCGCTGGCGGGTCCACTCTTCTTCCAATTTGTCTGCCACTGACTGAGCAGCAAGTGCCATGTCGCCCTCAAGCGGCAGGGTTTCGCGACTCCACTGAGCCACGTCTTCTTCAGCCGTGTAAATGTTGGCTTTACGCTTCGCGCGATCGATTGCTCGCTGAAACTTTGCACCCAAAATGACTTGATAGCGCTCGCGACCCATCTGTGCATTTACCTGCGCAGGAATATCACGCCACTTAATAATGATTATTGAATTTCCACCACGGGCCATCAGTTAACACTCACATTTCTTTTTGCAGCAGATTGAAACACTACGGGAATTGACGCCTCTAAACCTTGCACACCAACGTGTCGATGCTCGAAGTTGAGCCCCAACATTTCTGCAGCTTCTTTGGCAATTGCGATCAGCGAATCATCGCTAACTTGCGAGAAATACATCACTTTTGTGTAGTTGCCGAAGTACATATCGCGCAATTGTGGATGCGTGTCGAGCCCAAGGCCTTCCCACACCAACGCACGGAAGTGTTTGGCAAGAAAATCGGTGAGATAAAACGTGCCAGGTTCTGCGTCCTGCACCTCATTAAACAACGGTGAACCAGCAAAGAACTCGTAGCAATGCGCACCCGAAATTCGCTCCACGCCCGGATAATCCAACAACATGGTGTCGATCTGCCCACCTGTACCGCAGTCTGCATAACCAACAAACGTTGATCGACTACCTCGTGCGTCTAAATGCTCGCGCAATGCAGGAACGATTCCTTCGGGACGATTGTGCAAGTTTGCCGGCAGGTAGCGCACTTCAACAGCATCAGCAAGACCATTGCGGTTGAGTACTTCGCGCAACTCACTCACGAGTGCACCACACGCAATGATCAGTGGACGCTCGCCCGCCGACATATGCGCGTTACCCGAAACGAATCAGGCGACCGACGGGCCAGGAGGCTCGGAGGTGCGTGCGCGACGTGCGTTGACCAAAGTCTTTGCGGTCTCCGAAGCAACTGCGGCATCGCGGCAGTATGCATCTGCACCAACAGCTGCACCGAATTCTTCGTTCAACGGCGCACCACCAACCAAGATGATGTACTTGTCACGAATGCCACGCTCTTTCATGGTGTCAACAACGACCTTCATGTACGGCATGGTTGTGGTGAGCAATGCCGACATTCCAAGAATGTCTGGCTGATGCTCTTCAAGAGCTGCAATGAACTTGTCGGCATCGGTGTTGATACCGAGGTCGATCACTTCGAAGCCGGCGCCTTCCATCATCATGGCAACCAAGTTTTTGCCAATGTCGTGAATGTCGCCCTTTACGGTTCCTACAACTACTTTGCCAATTGACTCAGCACCAGTTTCTGCGAGCAACGGACGAAGAATATTCATTCCAGCCTTCATTGCGTTCGCGGCAAGAAGAACTTCTGGTACGAACAAAATTCCATCGCGGAAGTCAACGCCAACAATGCGCATTCCTTCAACGAGTGCCACCTGCAACACTTTGTCTGGTCCCCAACCGCGGTCCAACAAAATGGTGGTGCCTTCAACGATTTCTTCGCCTAGGCCGTCGTACAAGTCGTCGTGCATCTGTGCCACAAGGTCTTCGTTAGTAAGACCAGCAAGATCAATGTCGTCAAAATCGCTCACGTGTGTTCCCCTTAATGAGTGGTACCGAGATATATCACGGCGTGGAAAAGGTTATCAGGGCAGCCTTACGGCCACCTATTCATCCCGCCCTATTTAGTGGTGACGGTAAAAATCGACCACTTCAGGGGCCAACGGAGTCTTCCCCAAAATGATGTCCGCAGCCTTTTCAGCAAGCATCATGACCGGGGCATAGATATTGCCATTCGTTACATATGGCATGACCGAGGCATCTACCACTCGGAGGCCTTGCATTCCCCTTACCCGCATGGTGGCAGGGTCGATGACCGACATGTCGTCAACTCCCATTCGGCATGTGCACGAAGGGTGGTAAGCGGTTTCACCGTCTTTGCGCACCCAGTCCAATACCTCGGCGTCAGTGGTAACTGTTGGGCCCGGTGAAATCTCGCCACCACTAAATGGTGCGAATGCTGGCTGATTCAAAATGTTGCGAGCAGCAGAAATCGCTTCAATCCACTCCTGCTTGTCTTCTTGCGTTGACAGATAATTAAACGTGAACGCCGGCTTGTCATGCACGTCGCCAGAAGTCACTTTCAGACTGCCGCGCGAATTCGAATACATCGGCCCGATATGAACTTGGTACCCGTGACCACCTGCAGGTGCGGTTCCGTCATAGCGAACAGCGATTGGCAAGAAGTGGAACATAAGGTTTGGATACTTCACCGTGTTATTACTGCGAATAAATCCACCAGCTTCAAAATGATTTGATGCTCCCGGACCTTTTCGAAACAGCCAAGCGAAACCAATAAACGGACGCCTCCACATTTTCATCATTGGATTCAACGACACAGGTTGCGTTGAAGAGTGCTGTACGTACACCTCGAGGTGATCTTGAAGGTTTTCTCCAACACCTGGCAAGTGGTGAACAGGTGTGATGCCCACCTTGCTCAGATCATCGCTGTTTCCAATTCCTGAAACCTGCAACAACTGCGGCGAGTTAAAGGCTCCACCACACAAGATGACTTCTTTTGCTTGCACTGAACGTTTGCGCCCAAATGGCAACTCGAACTCAACGCCCGTTGCCGTTTTGCCATCGGTCAGCACTTTCGTGACCATTGCACGACACTGCACTGTGAGATTCTTGCGGCCTTTTACAGGGTGCAGGTACGCACGCGCTGCGCTGTAACGACGACCACGCTTCACATTGCGATCGAATGCTGCGAAACCCTCTTGTTGATATCCGTTTACATCTTGCGTAATTGGATGACCAGCTTCTTTCACTGCCTTGAAGAACGCACCGAACAATGGATTCTTCACTTCTCCACGCTCCATGTGCAACGGTCCGGTTTTCCCACGGAACTTGTCGGACGCGTCAGCGGCAATGCATGACTCCATTTTCTTGAAGTACGGCAAGCAATGCGCGTAGTCCCACTCGCCCATTCCTGGGTCGGCTCCCCAACGTTCGTAATCGAGTGGATTTCCTCGCTGGAAGATCATTCCGTTAATGCTGGAAGAGCCGCCAAGAATCTTTCCGCGACCGTGCGTAATGCGACGACCATCCATATGTGGTTCTGGTTGTGACGAGTACATCCAGTCATACAGCTTGTTTCCTATAGGAAATACCAGCGCCGCTGGCATATGAATGAACACGTCAAACCAATAGTCGGGACGGCCAGCTTCGAGAACAAGAACTGAATTGTTTGGATCTTCGCTCAATCGATTTGCGAGAGCGCAACCAGCCGAACCACCACCAACAATGACGTAATCAAAAGACTTTTTCACGCGCTTATTCTGCCACGGAAATACAAAAGTGGCGGGGCTTTCGCCCCGCCACTTTTTCACAATTACTTGTGAAGTACTTCTGAACTAGATCAGCTGAACCAAGTTGACCATGTTGCTTCGTTTGCAGCGATCCAGTCGGTTGCTGCCTGAGCTGGGTCTACCTTGTCGATGTCTACCGGTCCAAGGAATGAAAGCTGATCATCGGTGGTGAGGACAAACTTCTGGAAGAAGTTGAATACCTTTCCATCTTTTGCAGCCAACTTCGTTGAAGCAATCTTGAAGATTGGATCTTCTGGGTAGTCACCATCGCACATTGCACCATCAAGTGCACAGTCAACTGTTGGTGCTGGCAATGCAATGTTCTTCAAGTTGTACTTACCTACTGCACCCGATGGGCTCCAGTAGTAGAGCAACACTGGCTTCTGCTCAGCCGAAAGGGCCGAGATTTCTGCTTGTGTTGCTGCTTCTGAACCTGAGAACTGAACCTGGAAAGGCAAGGCAAGGTTGGCAATGATTGCTTCGTCATATTGGCTGAACGATGGGTCCATACCAAGGAAGCGGCCATTGTCGCCAGTTGCTGCTGTTGCGAATGCTTTTGCAACTTCTGGATCCTTCAAACCTTCCCACGATGACAATTGTGGGAACTGAGTAAGTGCATAGTCCGAAACGAACCAGCCGATTTTGCCAACTGCGCCAAGATCGCCCATGTTGGTGACTGAGCAATCGTCGATGAATGCTTGCTCATCGGCGACTACGCCTGATGGCCACACTTCAACGCTGGCATCAATATCACCGCTTGACATACCGGCGAACATTGCGTTCTCGTCGATGTCAACGATTTCTACTGGGTTACCAAGATTTGTTTCGATCAATTGCTTCACGATTTCCACTTCAACTGCCGAAGCCGACCAGTTGTTGCGGGCAATCTTGATGGTTTCCGTACCTGTTGCATCGAGGTTTACT
>JBJOOQ010000074.1:0-5418 GCA_046051205.1 Actinomycetota bacterium | reverse complement strand
GAGGTCGTCATGGTCTCAGACTAGATTTAATTGCTATGAAACGTCCTAGTCGGTTTGAACACACACGATTCCTTGGCGATAAGCGCACCCAATTGGTATACGACCTAGATGAATGGACCGACGAGGATGTCGTCAATGAGATCTCGGAAAGTGGCGTGGGACTGTGCTTTGGCCCAGACACGCTCGCTGAAGCGCGAAATCGCGGCTACACCTTGGCCGCACCTGGCGTCTCGCGTCGCCAACTAAAGCCGCGCGAATAAGTTGTGAGCGCAACCGAAAGCGCTTCTCAAATGAATGGCTCGTTCCTTTCGGGCGGGTTAAATCTTGCGCGTTATTTAGTACAACCGACGGGGAAAACCGGTGCGCTCCCTGCCATGGTGCTGTGTCATGGGTTTCCAAGTGGAGGAATTGACGCTCGACATTCTGCTGGGACCTTTTCCGAATTGTGTGATCGCGTTGCCAACGAAATGGGTTGGACTGCAATGACGTTTACGTTTCGTGGATGTGCAACCAGCGAAGGCGATTTTTCAATGCAAGGTTGGATCGATGACTTGCGCGCAGCAATTACGCACGTGGTTGCAGAGTCATCGCCGAGCGGAATTTGGCTCGTGGGTAACAACACAGGTGGGTCGCTTGCCTTGTGCGTTGCAGCCGATGACCCACGCGTGAACGGATGTGCGTTACTTGGTGCACGAGCCGACTTTGATGACTGGGCAGAACAGCCGCGTCGCTTTCTTGAACACTCTCGTGAAATTGGTGCAATTCGTCGCCCGAGTTTTCCACCTTCAGTTGAAGAGTGGGGTCGTGAGCTTCGTCGCTTCCGTCCAACCGATGCGGCACGTCGATTTGCTCCGCGACCATTGTTCTTAATGCACGGGCAAGATGACGACATCGTGCCAACTGCAGATTCACGAGTGTTGGCGCAGGCTCATGGTGCAGCTGAACTGCAGATCATCCAAGGTGCTGGGCACCGACTGCGTCACGATCCACGTGCGATGGCTATATTGCTCGGCTGGCTCGATCGTCAGCGCACACTCGCTGCAATGTAGCTAGTTGTTCTCGGCTTTACTGTGCCAGTTCCATGCGCTTGAAATAATGTCGCGCAAATCGTGCGTTGCTTTCCAACCAAGTAATGCTCGAACCAGCGTTGGGTCTGCAAACACTGCAGTTGGGTCGCCAGGTCGACGTTGTGTGATGACGTGAGGAACTTTTCGCCCACTGACTTGTTCTGCAATGTCGAGAACTTCAAGCACCGACGTTCCTTTGCCGGTGCCAACGTTGCACGCGAGGCTCTTTCCACCCGTTGCTAGATAGTCGAGTGCCTTGATGTGCGCGTCGGCAAGATCTTCAACATGGATGTAGTCGCGAATGCATGTTCCGTCCGGTGTTGGGTAGTCATTGCCGAAAACATTGAGTGGACCACTAAAGCCAAGAATTGCTTTCATCACCAGTGGCACCAAGTTCTGCGACATGGACCAGTCTTCGCCAATGCTCGAATCTGAACTTGCACCAGCTGCATTGAAATAGCGCAGGCTTACCGTACGCATTCCAATGGCCTCACAGCTCGACAGGAAGCGCTCCATCACAGCTTTGGTTTCTGCGTACACACTTTCCGGCTGCATGGGGGAGTCTTCGGTAACGGGAACCGAACTTGGGTTTCCGTATACGGCTGCTGATGACGAAAATACCAAACGTTCAACACCATTGGCGAGCAAAGCGCGCACGAGGTTGATGGTTCCAGCAACGTTGTTGTTGTAATAGCGAAGCGGTTGCTCCATCGATTCGCCGACAGCTTTGTATGCCGCAAAGTGAATGACTTCGTCAATGTTGTGCTTCTTGCAGATCTTTTCAATCAGCTTTTCATCAGAGATGTTGCCCTCGAAAAAGGGGACAGAACCGATTCGGCTTTTCGTTCCCAATTCAAGAGAATCGAGCACCACGACTTCGCGTTGCTGTTGTACCAACAGGCGAACCGTGTGTGAACCGATATATCCGGCACCACCGGTAACGAGAACAGCCATGCAATAACCCTAACGACTAAATGACTATCGCTTAGGACGATCTTTTTTGTCGAGGTCGTTTGCGCGCTGCATTTGTTTGTAGGCACGCACTTTCAGCAAGGTTGCAGCCGAATAAATGTCGGCAACAGAACGGGGCTGATTGTCGCTGAACTCGCCAGCTTTGATTTTCCAACCCTTTGGTCGGATACCAAAACGCTTGCCGAGCAATGCAATAAAAATTTCAGTTTTCTCTTCGCCGTAGCCAGGAAGTTTTCGCAGTCGTTTGCGCAACTCTTCTGCGTCTTCAACATCTTTCCAAATGTTTTCGGCTTTGCCTTTGTATTCAGCAGCGATGATGGTGCTCATGTCATAGATGCGTTTTGCCATGCTGGCAGGGAAGCGGTGAATGGCTGGCTTCGTGCAGCACATGGTGACGAATGCATCTGCATCCATCGCGGCAATCTTCTTTGCATCGCAATGACCAATGCGTTGCTTAATGGTGTACGCGCCGGTGAATGCCCACTCCATAGGAACTTGCTGGTCGAGCAACATGCCGATCATGAGCGCAAGACCATTGTTGTGCAGCAGCTTGTCGGCGTCGGGTTTGCCGGTGATGTACAGCGGTTTCGGGGTTGCGCTTGCAGTAGTCATGGCTACCAGTATCGCCTATGCGTACAGTGCGCCGAGAGTTTCGGTCTGAATTCCATAACGCACAATTGCGTCTGCCACGACGGACTTGTTGATTTGCCCAGAAAGAGCCAATTCGTGAAGCACGGTTACAACAACGTGTGGCATGTCCACTTCAAAGTGATCACGCAAAGCTTCACGAGTGTCGCTGCGGCCCATGCCGTCCGTGCCAAGCGGAGTAAATATGCGGTCGCCCACGTATCGCCCAATTTGTTCAGGAACTGAACGGACGAAATCGGTGACGGCAACGATTGGGCCACTGCTTTGGCTGAGCAACTCGGTAACGCGAGGAACGCGTGGGGTTTCAGTGGGGTGAAGTCTGTTCCAGCGCTCGGTGACAATTGCTTCTTCGCGCAATGTTTTGTATGACGTGGCTGACCACAGTTCGGCACTTACATCAAAGTGAGCGTGCAGTTCTTCGGCGGCTGCACGTGCAGCTGCATGAGCAGAACCAGAAAACAGGATTGTTGCCTTGTGTTGTGCAGGCTTAGCCTCGCTCCACTTGTACAGACCATTCATGATGTCTTGTTCGATGGTTGGCGTCGAAGGACGAACAGGCATGTGATAGTTCTCGTTGTACAACGTGAGGTAATAGAACACGTCTTCTGGCTTGTCGCCATACATGCGTTCAATGCCGTGTTTGATAATCGTTGCAACTTCGTAGGCAAACGATGGGTCGTACACCTGGCAGAACGGAATGGTTCCAGCAAGCACCAAACTGTGTCCGTCCTGGTGTTGCAAACCTTCGCCAAGCAACGTGGTGCGTCCAGCGGTTGCTCCCATGAGGAATCCACGAGCGCGCGAGTCGGCTGCTTGCCAAATGAGATCGCCAACGCGTTGGAATCCGAACATGGAGTAGAAGGTGTAGAACGGCACCATTGGTACACCGTGCACTGCGTAACTGGTACCTGCCGCAATGAAGCTGGCCATGCTGCCTGCCTCGGTGATTCCTTCTTCAAGAATTTGTCCAGAGGACGATTCGGTGTAACTCAGCAAAAGTTTGTGGTCAACAGGTTCGTACTTTTGACCTTGCGATGCATAAATCTTGAGTTCGGGAAACAGTGCATCCATACCGAAGGTACGACCTTCGTCGGGGATGATGGGAACAACGCGCGAACCAAATGCTTTGTCACGAGCAAGGTTGCGCAACAGTCGGGTGAAGCCCATGGTGGTGCTTACCGCTTGTTCGCCACTGCCATTATCGAATTCGGCAAAAGCCTGTGGGTCGGGAAGAGTGATTGGTTTGCGAACTGCAGTGGAGCGACGTGGAACCGAACCGCCCAATGTGCGGCGCCGTTCCATCATGTATTGATATTCGACGCTGTCGTGAGGTGGGCGATAGTACGGAGGTTCGTCGGCAAGCAGTGCGCTGTCGGGAATCTCTTCCTCAAGATGCAACGTGTCGCGAAGTGTGCGCAGTTGCTCATCTGTCATCTTTTTGATTTGGTGAGTTGCATTGCGGCCTTCAATGTCGTGGCCAAGTGTCCAACCTTTAACGGTTTTGCACAGGATTGCGGTCGGGCGACCAGAACCAAGATTTTCGGTAGCGGCCTTAAATGCTGCATATAACTTGCGGTAGTCGTGACCACCGCGAGGCAGTGTGCGCAGCTGCTCGTCGGAAAGGTGTGACACCATCTCGCGCAAACGTGGGTCTGGGCCAAAGAAGTTTTCGCGAATGTAGTTGCCGTCTTCCACGATGTAGCGCTGGAATGCGCCGTCAACCGTTGCGTTCATCTTGTTCAACAACACACTGTCGTGGTCGTTGGCAAGAAGCTCGTCCCACTTTGAACCCCACACCACTTTGATGACGTTCCAGCCGGCGCCGCGGAATGTTGCTTCAAGTTCTTGAATGATTTTGCCGTTTCCACGAACCGGGCCGTCAAGTCGCTGCAAATTGCAGTTCACAACAAACGTGAGGTTGTCTAGGTGTTCGCGGGCTGCAAGTGAAATGGAACCGAGAGTTTCCGGCTCATCACATTCGCCGTCACCGAGAAATGCCCACACGCGACTCTGCGATGTGTCTTCGATCTGTCGGTTCTGCAGGTAACGGTTAAAGCGCGCTTGGTACAACGCAGTGATTGGTCCGAGTCCCATTGACACTGTTGGGAATTCCCAAAACTCAGGCATCAGCCGCGGGTGCGGATAACTAGAAAGCCCTTTTCCTTCTCTGCCAATTTCGCGACGGAAGTGATCGAGATCGTTTTCGTCTAAGCGACCTTCAAGAAATGCGCGAGCATAAATTCCTGGAGCTGCGTGTCCTTGGAAATAAATGTGGTCGCCAGCTGTGCCGTGGTCTTTGCCGCGGAAGAAGTGATTGAATCCAACTTCGTACAACGAAGCCGACGATGCATAACTGGAAAGGTGACCGCCAATTCCTTCTGCGTTTGAGTTTGCTCGCACCACCATGACCGCGGCATTCCAGCGGATGTATGCACGAATGCGACGCTCGATATGTTCGTCGCCAGGGAACCACGGTTCGTGTTCGCGAGCGATGCTGTTGACGTATGGCGTAGAGACTGTTGCAGGAAAACTGACCTGAGCTTCGTGGGCACGTTCAAGCAAACGTGAAAGCAAATATCGGGCGCGATTCTTGCCGTGAGTTTCCACTACAGCATCAAGCGAATCGAGCCATTCTGCGGTTTCTGTTGGATCAGCATCAGGTAACTGATGTACGGAACCATCAAAGATCATGAGATCAGTCTCGCAGACTTACCGGTGGGTACCTGATCGG
>JBJOOQ010000073.1:0-5509 GCA_046051205.1 Actinomycetota bacterium | reverse complement strand
AAATCAACTAATGATGGATTTGTTGATGGTTGGGCACGTTGGAACTTCACTGGTTATGAGGGCAAGAGCGCATACGGCGAGTATTACGGCGTTGTTCAAACGATGAAGCAGCTGGGCGAAGATTCGACGCAGGGTTGCGGACGAGCGCTGTGGGAAAACAGTGGGGAATTGAATAAATACGGAACCACGATGGCGCTCATGTTGCTTCCGTTCTGGACCGAGGGCTGTATCAGTTCAATGGAAGGGCTGTTCTTTGAGGCCGCTGGAAGCACCCCGTATCACTTCATTACAGCGGCAGCTATGTCCAAGCAAAGCAGCAACCCAGTTCGCGAATTGCGCTACGACAATAACGACGCAGCAATCGGTGTGAGGTACCTGCAGGAACTCGGCGTGAAGTACTTCATGGGTTTCACACCAGAAGCCATTGCTCAGGCATCTCAGCAAGAAGGACTTACTGAAGTTGCGCGTTCTGGGCCTTGGGTCGTCTACCGAGTAGCCAATAGCGATGTTGTTACGCCGTTGGCAACACAGCCAGTAGTGGCAAACATTTCTTCAAGCAATCCACGTGAGCGTTGGCTCGAGATTGGGACAAGTTGGTTCCAACACCCAGAAACCTGGACAACCCCAATTGCGGACGATGGTCCTAGCGAGTGGCAACGAATCGATGTCGCAATCGATGAGTCCAAGCGCGAAGGTGAGCCGAATTCCAACAATCGACGCGTTGATGTGGTGAAGCCAGCAACTGCACTTACACCAGTTCCCTTAGATCCTGTGGTGGTGAGCAACGTCGACATTGGTGAAGAAAGCGTGCGTTTCTCGGTTGACAAAGTGGGCGTTCCAGTTTTGGTACGAGTGAGTTACTTCCCTAACTGGAAAGTGGAGGGTGCTAAGGGCCCGTATCGCGTTGCACCAAACATGATGGTCGTCATCCCAACGAGTACTGACGTGAACATGCATTACGGCTGGAACATGCTGGATTACGTTGCCTACCTACTGTCATTTGCTGGTATCGCATGGATCGTCGCAACCCGACGACGTAGCAAACAGACAGCCGAGTAGTCTTTCCAACCATGCCCGACCTCAATGCAATTGTTAAGGCCTATGACATTCGTGGGATAGTTCCTGATCAGTTGGATGCAGACGTCGCATATGCAATCGGTGTTGCGTTTGCCAAGTTTGCAAATGCCCCTCACATCGTGATCGCTCATGACATGCGCCCAAGCGGGCCAGAGCTAGTTGACGCATTCCAGCGAGGAGTGTTGGCGCATGGTGTCAGCGTCACCAATTTGGGGCTCGCATCGAGCGATTTGTTGTATTACGCATCGGGCAAACTTGATTCGCCGGGAGCAATGTTTACGGCTTCGCACAACCCGGCGCAGTACAACGGAATCAAGTGTTGTTTATCCGGTGCTCGTTCCATTGGAATTGATAATGGACTCCGTGAAATTCATGCTCTCGCAGCTGAAGTACTTGCAGGTCGCGAGCCGGCATTCGCTGCAACAGCGGGAACGCTGAACCATGTCAACATGCTGTCGGAGTTTGCCGATCATGTTGTGAAATTTATTGCAAGCGACAAGTTACGAAAGCTCCGTGTAGTTGCCGACACAGCTAACGGAATGGGTGGGCTAGTTGTTCCAGCAGTATTTGAACGCCTTGCCGATTTTGAATTGGAAGTGATGTACGGCGAACTAGACGGTACGTTCCCGAATCACCCAGCCGACCCCTTGCAGACAGCGAATCAACGCGATCTCATGGCGCGAGTAATTTCTGGTGGTTTCGATGTTGGCCTTGCTTTCGACGGCGATGCCGATCGCGTGTTTCTGGTCGACGAACTTGGTCAAGGAATGTCGGGGAGCACCACCACTGCGCTGCTTGCCACTCGCTTTTTACGACTTAACCCTGGTGCAACAATTTTGTACAACCTCATCTGTTCGCGAGCAGTTCCTGAAATCATCGCTGAACATGGCGGTAAGGGAATCCGTACCAAAAATGGTCACAGTTATATGAAGCAGATCATGGCCGACACAGGCGCGGTATTTGCTGGTGAGCATTCGGGGCATTACTACTTTGCAGACAACTACCGAGCTGACAGCGGTCTCATTGCCACCATGGGAATTCTTGGTGAAATGTGCCGTACGGGAATGAAGCTGTCGGAAATTCGCAAGCCGCTTGAGCGCTATGCATCAAGTGGTGAAATCAACACCACTGTTGCCGACATTGGCAAAGTCATCGCTCAAATTGGTCGCGACTATGCCGACCACAATCAGGATCATCTCGATGGCCTGACTGTGGACTGTGGTTCGTGGTGGTTCAACGTACGCCCAAGCAATACAGAGCCGTTGCTTCGCCTCAACCTTGAAGCCAGTACACGTGACGAGTGCGATACGCATGTGGCTGAGTTGCTGTCAGTCATCACCGCCTAGTCTTGGCATATGTCTCTCGACTCAAAGTTGCTTGAAATTCTGGCTTGCCCAGAAGACAAAGGTCCGTTGTTCTATTTTTCCTCCGACGCATTTTTGTATAACCCACGTCTGCACCGTAAATACCTAGTGCGCGATGGCATTCCTGTAATGTTGGTCGAGGAATCCGTCGCGGTAGATGCCGCAGAGCACACAGAGCTCGAACGAAGAATCGTTGCGGAGAGTATTCATCCCACCTTCGTTTAAGGAGTTTCTATGTCTTCATTTGCACAACGACGTGATTGGCGCGTCGCCGATCTTTCCCTCGCACCTTTTGGTCGCAAGGAAATCCATCTAGCCGAACATGAAATGCCAGGCCTTCGTGCGCTGCGCAAAGAGTTTGGCAAAACAAAGCCATTGAAAGGCGCCAGAATTTCTGGCTCCTTGCACATGACCATTCAGACTGCTGTGTTGATCGAAACACTCGTCGAGCTTGGTGCTGAAGTGCGTTGGGCAAGTTGCAACATTTTCTCAACGCAAGACCACTCGGCCGCTGCCGTTGTTGTTGGACCAAACGGTTCCGTTGACGAACCAAATGGTGTTCCCGTATTTGCGTGGAAGGGCGAAACGCTTGAGGAGTACTGGTGGGCAACCGACCAGATGATGACGTGGCCAGACGGCGACGGACCAAACATGATCTTGGACGATGGTGGCGATGCGACCATGTTGTTGCACAAGGGAGTTGAGTACGAAGCAACAGGTGTGGTTCCAGATCCGACTTCTGCATCAAACCCAGAGTTGGCAATCGTTCTCGGATTACTTCAGCGCACATTGAAGACCCATCCGAAGAAGTGGACCGTGATGGCAAAGAGCATTAAGGGAGTCACCGAAGAAACCACAACAGGCGTGAAGCGTTTGTACAAGATGGCAGAAAAAGGTGAACTGTTGTTCCCAGCAATCAACGTGAACGACAGTGTGACCAAGTCAAAGTTTGACAACTTGTACGGCTGCCGCCACTCGCTCATCGATGCGATTAACCGCGCAACAGACGTAATGCTTGCAGGAAAAACTGCAGTCGTTTGTGGCTATGGCGACGTAGGCAAGGGTTGTGCACAGAGTCTTCGCGGACAGGGCGCTCGAGTAATCGTCACCGAAATTGACCCAATTAACGCACTGCAGGCTGCGATGGAGGGCTACCAGGTCGACACGCTCGAAAACATGGTGTCAACTGCAGACGTATTTGTTACTGCAACTGGCAACGAAGCAATCGTCACGGTTGATCACATGGCACGCATGAAGCACAACGCAATCGTGTGCAACATTGGCCACTTTGACAACGAAATCGACATGGCTGGTTTGGCTCGCAGTGGTGCAGTTCGTGACGAACTCAAAGCAGGAACCGACCTGTGGACGTTCAAAGACGGACACGCAGTCATTGTGTTGGCGGAAGGTCGCTTGGTCAACCTTGGTTGTGCAACTGGCCACCCAAGCTTTGTGATGAGTTGTTCGTTCTCCAACCAGGTCATTGCGCAAATGGAGTTGTTCGGCAATCTCGACAACTATCCACTTGGCGTGTATGTGTTGCCAAAACACCTTGACGAAAAGGTTGCCGCACTGCACCTCGATGCGCTTGGTGCAGTGTTAACGAAGATGACTGACGAGCAAGCCGATTACCTTGGCATTGCGCCAAGTGGCCCGTTCAAGCCAGAGGCATACCGCTACTAATTCGCTATTCGCCCCATTGCTCATCTTGAGTGCTCGGAGTGAGCGCTTCAAGGTGCAGCAATGGGAGCGTGCGAGCAACGATTGGTCCGATTCCGAACGCAAAAACGAGCGTTCCGACTCCGACTGCACCACCAAGTGCGAATCCGACGACGAGTACTGATATCTCAACGATGGTGCGAGCGCGACTTACTTTGATGCCGCGCTGAGCAAGACCGGTAAACAATCCGTCGCGTGGCCCAGGCCCGAGCCCGGCGCCGATGTACATACCTGAACCAATTCCCAAAATGACGATGCCGCCAAGCATGAGCGCAATGCGGAGTGGCAGCGATTCCGCGCGTGGAATGATGTCGATAACGACGCCGGCGACAAGACCGATTTGGACAGCGTTCAATAATGTGCCGATGCCTGGCTTTTGACGAAGTGGAATCCACAAGAAGAGCACCAAAAAACTGGTGAGAATGAGTGCGCGACCAAAAGGCCAGCCAATTTGTTTGCTCAAGCCATCATGGAAAACGTCCCACGGTGCAAGTCCCATGTGTCCTTGCTTTTGCATTCCAACGCCAATTCCGAACAGGACTAGTCCGCCTACACATCGTGTAAGTCGTTGCACGGGCCGATCGCGTAACGGTGCAATGAAGTAATTCGGCATTGTCTAACCGTAGTACTCGGTGCTGAGGAGTTTGGGGTTGTTTTCTTTTCGTTGTTCAGGGTGTGGGCAGTTAGTGCGTAAGGCGTGTGAACAATGCGCGTCCAAGATTGCATTGTGTCCAACGCCGCACTGTAGCGATGCACTCGTTGCGCTTACTTATGTTGGGCTGGTGCGCGATTTAATGCTGGCGTTTAAGTACAGAAATCATCGGGCTCTTGCTCAATTATTTGCAGATCGTCTGGTTGCAACATTGCGCACGTCTGTGGAAATCAACAGCATTGATGTGGTGACGTGGGTGCCAACAACACGTGAGCGACGCACCGCACGCGGTCACGACCAAGCCGAGACACTCGCGCGAATGATGGGGCGATCACTTGGTGTGCCCGTGCGCAAACTGTTGGTGCGTGAAACAGTTGGGCATCAAACGGGGCAGAGTCGGGAAAATCGGTTGATTGGCGTTTCTCTCCGTGCGCGATCGATGAACACTCCAAGCACAGTTTTGGTGGTCGATGATGTAGTGACAACTGGCGCAACGATGCGAATTGCTCAGCGTGCGCTGTATCAGGCGGGGGCAACGAGGGTTATCTGCGCTGCCGTGGCCTCCACTCCCGCCCCAGCATGGCGCAGGTAGGATCATTGACTGCATGGCACTTCTCGATCGCATTCTTCGTGCCGGCGAAGGCAAAAAGGTCAAGGCACTTGCTTCGCTGGTGCCCGATATCAACGCTTTTGAGCC
>JBJOOQ010000072.1:0-5536 GCA_046051205.1 Actinomycetota bacterium | reverse complement strand
CCGATTGACTTGGTCATTGATCTCGAGGTGAAGCGCGAATTGGTGCTCAGCCGTTTGTCGGCACGTCGCGTTTGCGAGCAGTGCCAAGCCAATTATGTGGCTACTGGCAGTGAAGCCAACCCTTGGGTATGTGAAAAGTGCGGCGGATCCGTGGTGCAGCGCGCCGATGACACCCCCGAAGCCATCAACCACCGCCTGGACTTATACGACGCCATGACCTCGCCATTGATTGCCTATTACAAAGACCAGAACAAACTGGCTGTAGTAGACGGCCTTGGCACCCCTGATGAGGTGTTTGCCCGCCTCCGCACGGCTGTTGCCGGCATTAAGAATCGCTAATCATGACCCTGCTGAATTCACCCATCTCCTTGTGTTTTGGGGTTTTGGGGCAGGGGAATGCGGCGGTAGCATAACCCTTCGCCTTTTGGAGGGATTTCCTTCCGACTGGCTTGTATGTCCGTGTGTTTGAGGAGAAAGCCCTGCCAAAAAACAAAGAAGATGCAATTGTGCTGGAAGGCACAATTACAGAGTCGCTGCCTAACGCAATGTTTCGCGTCGAACTCGAAAACGGACACACAGTGTTAGCTCATATTTCAGGAAAGATGCGAATGAATTACATCCGCATTTTGCCGGGGGACAAAGTCCAAGTAGAGCTAACGCCATATGACCTCACACGAGGTCGCATTACATACCGACATAAATAGATTTCATAACCCAATAATCGAACACCAATCACGAGGCTCGAAGTGAAAGTTAAACCAAGCGTCAAGAAAATTTGCGAAAAGTGCAAGGTCATTCGCCGGCACGGTCGCGTGATGGTGATTTGCGAAAACCCTCGTCACAAGCAACGTCAAGGCTGAGAAGGAACATCAGATGGCACGTATTTCAGGAGTAGACATCCCACGCGAAAAGCGTTTGGTGATTTCGCTTACCTACATTTTCGGCATTGGTAACACCACTGCGCAGAAGATGTGCAAGGAACTCGATCTCAACCCAGACACCCGTGTTCGCAATCTCACCGACTCTGAAGTCAACAAGATTCGTATGTACATCGAACAAAACCTCACGGTTGAAGGCGACCTTCGCCGCGATGTGCAGACCGATATCAAGCGCAAGATTGAAATTGGTTCATACCAAGGAACGCGTCACCGCAAGGGTCTCCCTGTACGTGGTCAGCGCACACACACCAACGCTCGTACTCGCAAGGGTCCGAAGAAGACTGTGGCCAACAAGAAGATGGCAGTGAGGAAGTAAATCATGGCAAAGGCACCAGCACCTCGTAAGCGCAAGCGCGATCGCAAAAATATTGCGACCGGCGTTGTGCACATTAAGAGTTCGTTCAACAACACCATCGTGTCCATCACCGACACAGAAGGCAATGTCATTTCATGGGCATCGTCGGGTGGCGTTGGATTCTCCGGTTCGCGCAAGTCCACTCCATACGCAGCACAAATGGCAGCCGAAAAAGCTGGCCGTGCAGCAATGGAACAAGGTCTTCGTCGCGTTGAAGTGCACGTAAAGGGCCCGGGTTCGGGTCGCGATACCGCACTGCGTTCTATTCAAAACCTTGGCATCGAAGTGTCTGGCATTAAAGATGTAACGCCAGTTCCACACAACGGTTGCCTCCAGCCAAAGCGAAAGAGGCCGTAAGTCATGGCTCGCTATACAGGACCAAAGGTGCGTATTTCGCGCCGTCTCGGTGTCAACATTTTCGAAAATGCCAAGGGCTCAAAGGCTCTTGAGCGTCGTCCATTCCCACCAGGAACACACGGCCGTACGCGTCGTCGTGGAGCTGGCAGTGAATACCTCTTGCAATTGCAGGAAAAGCAGAAGGCTAAGTACATCTACGGTGTGCTCGAGCGTCAGTTCCGCAAGGCATACGAAGAAGCAACACGTTTGGCTGGTCCAACCGGTGAAAACTTGCTCCGTTTGCTCGAGTGCCGCTTGGACAATGTTGTGTACCGCGCAGGTTGGGCAAACACCCGTCCGCAGGCACGTCAGTTCGTAAGCCACGGCCTCGTATTGGTCGACGGCAAGCGCGTGAACATTCCTTCATACAGCGTTGGTCGTGGACAAGTTGTCACGCTTTCCGAGAAGGCCGCAAACATGATCGTTATTCAGCACAACATCGACACCCTCGACCACAAAATGGTTGGCTGGATCGATCGTGCAGAAGGTGGCAAGCAAGTCACCGTTCGCGAACTTCCATCACGCGAACAAATCGATGTACCAGTACGTGAACAGCTCATTGTTGAGCTTTACTCGAAGTAACCCCTAAACGAATTGGCAATAGGAGATATCAATGCTTGTTATTCAGCGCCCATCAGTTGAAGCAATCGGTTCACCAGAAGGCAACCGTCAGAAGTTTTCTGTAGGTCCACTCGAGCCAGGCTTGGGTCACACCATTGGAAACTCGCTTCGCCGCATGTTGTTGTCGTCAATTCCTGGCGCAGCAATCACCTCGGTCAAGTTTGAGTCAGCTCTTCATGAGTTCGACGTCATCGAAGGCATCACTGAAGATGTCACCGAAATCATTCTGAACTTGAAGGACATTGTTGTTGTCTCTGAAGGCGACGAAGCAGTGGTCATCACACTTGATGTGAAGGGCCCAGCAGACATCACTGCAGCCGACATCGTGTGCCCAACCGGTGTTGAAATTCTTAACAAGTCACAGCACATTGCAACCTTGTCAGCAAAGGGCCGTTTGGTTGTAGACCTCACGATCGAGCGCGGCAAAGGTTATGCATCAAGCGACCGCGACACCCGCAAGGTCATTGGCATCATTCCAATCGATGCAATTTTCTCACCAGTACGTCGTTGCACCTACCTCGTAGAGCCAACTCGTGTTGAGCAGTCAACCAACTACGACAAGATCATCATCGACATCGAAACCGATGGAACCATTGAGCCACGTGAAGCACTTGCATCAGCAGGCGCAACACTTCGTTCATTGGTCGACCTTGTAGCAACCATGAGCGATGCGCCAATGGCACTCGAACTTGGTGAGCTTGCAGGCACGGGTGCTGGTTCACCAGACCTCGACTTGAGCATCGAAGACCTCGACTTGAGTGAGCGTCCACGTAACTGCTTGAAGCGTGCACAGGTCAACACTGTTGGCGAATTGCTGCTTCGTAGCGAAGAAGATCTATTGAACATCACCAACTTCGGTCAGAAGTCGTTGGATGAAATCAAGTTGAAGCTCGACGAACGCGGATTGTCACTGCGCATCTGATAGCGCACCAATACGCACCACTTCATAGGAGACGATGACACATGCCAGCAACACCAAGACGAGCCCGAAGCTTCGGACATAGCGCACACCATCAAAAGTTGTTGATGGCGAACCTCGCTGCATCACTTTTTGCTGCAGAGGGCATTGTGACCACCGAAGGCAAGGCCAAGGCGCTTCGCCCAATCGCAGAGAAGTTGATCACGAAGGCAATCAAGGCGCAGGGTGAAGGCCCAATGCGCATTCACCGCATTCGTCAGATCCAGTCGTACTTGAATGACAAGGAAATGACCAACAAGTTGGTCAACGTTGTTGCACCTCGCTACACCGGCCGCAATGGTGGATACACCCGCGTGCTCAAGCTTGGTCCACGCCATGGTGACAATGCACCAATGGCGCGCATCGAACTCGTCTGATTCATCATGGCCATGCGTCGCGCACGCATGACGATCGCCTACAAGGGCGATCAATTTCACGGCTTTGCAACTAATCCTGGAGTTGACACGATCGCGTCCACGATTGAAGGTGCACTCGCACAAATTTTGCAAGAAGAAGTAAAGATCATTCCTGCTGGTCGTACCGACGCAGGTGTGCATGCGTGGGGACAAATCATTGGCGCAGATTTGCCAGACCGCGTGAATTTGCCAGTGTTAATGAAGCAATTGAATTCGTTGTGTGGCCCGTCTATTGCAGTGCGTGAAGCGGTGTGGACAAAGCCTGACTTTCATGCTCGATATACCGCGCTATGGCGCTCGTATCGCTACACCGTGTTGAACACGGAATCGCCAAACCCATTCATGGTCGATTCGGCTTGGCACATCATGAAGCCACTCAAGCTTCGAGCCATGCAGCTCGCATCCGATGCGGTGATTGGCGAACATGATTTCTCAGCCTTTTGTCGCAAGCCAAAACCAGCCGATGAAAATGACACGTTTGAGCACTCCATGCGTCGGCACGTGATGAATGCTGAGTGGCGCGACCTTGGCGAGGGAGCATTGAGGTTCGATATTCGGGCTAATGCGTTCTGCCATCAGATGGTCCGGGCGCTGGTCGGCACCTTCATCGAGATCGGCCTGGGCAAACGCCCACCAAGCGATATGCGCGGACTCATTGTTTCTGGAGACAGGGCACAGGCAGCACCCGTGGCACCCCCGCAAGGCTTGATTTTGTGGGAAGTTGGCTACCCAGCCGATTGTGATTAGGCCCTCCCGACCCCTATCCTGAAACGGTCCATAGGGGCAGCGTTTGGCTGAGTTTTCGGCCAAGTCCTCAGTTTTCGAAAGTAGTTTTTTATGATGCGCACGTACAGTCCAAAAGCAAGTGAAATTAAGCGCGAGTGGCACGTTGTTGATGCCGACGGCTTGGTACTTGGTCGCATGTGCACAGAAGTTGCATCAATTTTGCGCGGCAAGCACAAGCCAATGTTCTCCATGCACATGGACACTGGTGACCACGTTGTCATCGTCAATGCATCAAAGATTGTTCTCACCAAGGGCAAGGCAGACAAAGAACTCGTTCACGACTACAGCGGTTACCCAGGTGGTTTGCGCTCACAGACTTACGGCAACTTGTTGAGCCGTAAGCCAGAGGACGCAATTCGTCGCACCATTCGTGGCATGTTGCCTAAGGGACCACTTGGTCGTCAGATGATCAAGAAGTTGAAGGTTCACGCAGGACCAGAGCACGGTCACGAAGCACAAGCACCAAAAGTTTTGAACATCCCGCACGCAAAAGCGCGCTGATTAATAAAGATCGAATAGAGGAGTAACCGTGGGAACAAAGCCACTGACACAGACAACCGGTCGTCGCAAGGAAGCAGTCGCACGTGTGCGTTTGCGTCCAGGCACTGGCAAGGTAGTAATCAACGGACGTGAGTTTGAGGATTACTTTCCAAACGCATTGCAGCGTGCTGCAGCAACCGAAGCATTTCGCGTTGTAGAAGCAGAAACCACATACGACGTTGACTGTGACATTCAGGGCGGCGGAATCGCTGGCCAGGCTGGCGCACTTCGCATGGCGATTGCTCGCTCCATTCTCGAGTTGGACGACACGAAGCGCTCAGTGCTTCGTAAGGCTGGCTTGCTTACTCGCGACTCGCGCAAGAAGGAAAGCAAGAAGTACGGCCTCAAGAAGGCGCGCAAGGCGCCTCAGTACACGAAGCGTTAATCACGTGTTGGTTCGCGCGATGTTCGTCGCGCGGATGTGTGTGTAAACGATGCTTCGATTTGGCACCGACGGTGTGCGTGGAGTCGCCTTCACGGAACTCACCGAGCAATATGTCGCAGAACTTGGGCTGGTTGCTGCGCG
>JBJOOQ010000071.1:0-6235 GCA_046051205.1 Actinomycetota bacterium | reverse complement strand
ATGCACCTGCATCACACCCGCAATCAATGCACCGAACATTCCCGACTCGTCGGTTTCATTCAGCGACAACACATGAATGTCTGCATTGCCCTTTTGAGACGAGGTTCGAACATTGGCGCCAATGCGTATTGCCGACTGTTGCTTCTGCCGCAATGCCAGCGTGATCGCAACTGATGGGTGATCTTGCAGACCAATACCAATACCTGGTCGATCAATGCCGCTGCGGCGCAGCAGTACCGGCGTTGCAAGAGCGCCAGTACACACAACAACACCTCGTGCTTCTATGTACTCCCCACCTACAAGTCGCACCCCAACAGCACGCGTTGCCTCCATGACTACAGACTCGACAACCGCATTCACTCGCACCGCCAGGTTCGTTCGAATTCCAAGTGGTGCAAAATAGGTTTCCACCAACACCGTTATTCAGCGTGAGCGAGCAATACCCCGCCCCTTGGTTGCTGTGTGCATCGCGCGCTAACTGCGCAATGCGAGGCACTCCTGCATTAACGGCTGCTTCAACTAATGCTGTGTCTGCGTGTCCTGCTTCGCCGGGTTGAACGTCATGCAAAACGTCTGGCATTGCACTAAACGTTTTGCGCGCGGTCTCCCTCCCGTCATGCCAACCATGTAGTTGCGCAACGAACTTCCACCAAGTGCACTACCCGACTCCAGCAACAACACAGAGATCGTTGGGTCTGTAGCCAACCGGGACGCCACCACCACTCCAGCCGAACCTGCACCCACCACCACTATGGGTAGTTGGTTGCGTGCCGACATTCTGCTTACGAGTTGTTAGTTGCCAGAGGCAAGCCATGCAAGTGTGCATGGTCGTTGTACCGCATGATCGCGAAATGTCCTGCGCGCACCTCGACCAGTTCGGTGATCGAACAATTCTTCGTGTGCACCTCAAACGCACCAGTTGGCGGAGTCTGCATGGTCAGTCTCAGAACTGCGTCAACCACGCCACCATGGCACGCGACCAGTACTGACTTTCCAGAATATTTACGCAGCAAATTGTTCAATGCACCCGACACTCGCGAATGAAACTGAGCAATGGTCTCTCCACCAGGAAAGAACTCGGCGTTCGGATCGGCACCCCAGTCGGGCGATCCGTGCCGGCGAACGAATTCGTCAAAGGTCAGTCCGTCGCACTCTGGTCCCGGATCGTGCTCGCCAAAATTCGTGTCAATATTGATAGGCAGGCTCGATAACGCAGGAGCGATAATTTCTGCCGTCTCGCGCGCGCGCGGATACCCACTCGACATCAACACATCAATGGACAGTTCCTGGGTCTGTGCTATTCGATCGCGAAGTCGCGCTGCCTGGAGTTTGCCCAGCTCAGACAGGCCCGAACATGTGCGCGGGCCACCAAGAACTCGATTTACCGTGACAATTGATTCGCCGTGCCGCACCAGCACGATACGGGTTTTACTCATACCAGTTTTTCGACGAAGCCCTCAAGCTGACGAAGATTGCGACACTCGTACACGCCATCAGTGAAGCTGCCGTACTCGCCCACTACCGAGTCTCCGGTGTTCCAGTAACTCTTTGGTTCAGGATTCAGCCAGTACACGTGGCGTCCACGCTTTTGCATTTCTTTCACTACCCACGAACCAGTTGCGTGGTAGTTGTTCCGCGCATCGCCGAGCAACAAAATTGTGGTCTTTGAGTTGATGTCTTTGCCGTAACGCTCCCAGAACACTTCGAAGGCGTGGCCGTAGTCGGAGTGTCCGTCCACCCACACCACGTCGGCTTCGGTGTTCACGCGATGAATTGCATCGGAAATGTCTTCGGTGTTTTTGAAGTAACTCGTCACTTCATCAATGCCGTCGATGAACACGAATGAACGCACCTTCGAGAACTGCCCCTGAATGGCGTACACCAACATCAGGGTGAAGCGAGCAAACGCAGCGACGCTTCCCGAAATATCTGCCACCACCATTAACTCGGGCTTGGCAGGACGCGGGTACTTAAACTTCGGATCCGCTGGCACTCCGCCGTAGCTCAGCGAGTGACGCACGGTGTTACGGAAGTCGAGTGGACCCTTGCGTCCATGGCGACGCTTGCGAGCGAGACGTGCAGCAAGCTTGCGCGTAAGCGGTTGCAGCGCCTTCTTTAGGCTTTGCATTTCATCGCGACTTGCGTGCATGAACTCAACGTCTTCTGGCAATGGTTTACGCAATGTTTTGGCCATTGCCTCTGCGCCTCTGTCAGCAACAAGCTTGCGACGAATCTCTGCCTCTACTTCTTGCTTGAATTGTTCGATGCGGCTTTCAAATTCATCTTTTTCAAGTCGCTGTTCAAGATTGGTGAGTTCTTCGGCAGCCTGCTGCTTATTTGCTTCCATCAACTTGTCGAGCATGTTGTCGAGGTCAAGATTGCGCAATGTGCGGTACAGGTAATAGGTGCCACCCACCGGACGACCTGGCTCCATGCCGGCAAAACGCTGCACCGATTGCTTGGCCAACGCCTTCATCATGGCTTGGTCGCCGTTCATCAGCGCGTTCATCAGCATTTCCGCAATTTCTTCAGGCGTAAGGCCATCCATGCTTCCGCCGCTTTGGCCCTTGCCTTCGCCTTGCATCTGCAAGTCCTGCTGCTCACGCCACAACTCATCGTTTTCTTTACCGTCCTGCATGATGCTGTATTCAGGACCGCGCAACGAGAAGTACACCTCAAAAATGGTTTCAAACGCGCGCCAATGGTTTTGGCTCTTCACCAACGTTGCGGCGAGCGCGTATTTAAATGCGTCACGATCTTCAAGCGGAATTTCTTTGACCGCTTCCATCGCATCCAAGTTTTCGGTGAGGCTTACTGGCAAACCCGCATTGCGAAGTTCGACAATAAAGCCCGACATCAAGTCGAGAACTGGCATCTCATCAACTCACTTGTCGACCGACAGTTCCTTCGCCGCTTTGGCAATGTCCGTCTGGTACTTGAGAAGAATGTGCAAGGTGTCTTTTGCTTCTTGAGCATCGATGTGATCGATGCCGAGCAAGATCAAGGTGCGTGCCCAGTCGAGCGTTTCGCTTACTGAAGGAGCCTTCTTCAAATCGAGCTGACGGATGCTGCGAACGATACGAGCGATCTGGTCTGCAAGGTTCTCGGTAATGCCTTCAACCTTGGTGAGCACGATCTCTTTTTCGCGATCCATGTCTGGGTAGTCGATGTGCAAGAACAAACAACGGCGCTTCAGCGCTTCAGACAATTCACGCGTGTTGTTCGAGGTGAGGAACACCATCGGAATTTGCTTTGCAGTAATGGTTCCAAGCTCCGGAATTGACACCTGGTACTCGGACAAAATTTCGAGCAACAGTGCTTCAGTTTCAATTTCCACACGGTCTACTTCGTCAATCAACAACACCACTGGGTCGGTGCTGCTAATTGCTTCGAGCAATGGACGAGTAAGCAAGAACTCATCGCTGAAAATGTCGTCATGGACTTCACTCCATGAGTCGCTTGACTTGTCAGCCTGAATGCGCAGCAACTGCTTCTTGTAGTTCCACTCGTACAGCGCCTTCGACTCATCGAGGCCTTCGTAGCACTGCAAACGAATCAAGCGAGCGTTCAGCATTTCAGACACGCTCTTTGCCAATTGGGTTTTACCCGTACCGGCTGGTCCTTCAACAAGGATCGGCTTGCCTAATCGCTGGGCCAAATAGACCACGCTGGCGATTCCATCATCGGCCAAATAGTTGACCTTTTTTAATCCGTCACGGACTTCTTGCACTGATTCAAAGCTCTTGCTCATTCGTGCAACCCTAGCGTTTAGGGCCCTTGCGCCTACGATGGAGATGCTCATGACCGGTCTTGCTCGATCGAACCTTGTAGTTGCCTCGGGAACAGCAGTTTCCCGTCTCACCGGTCTCATCCGAATTGTCATTTTCGGCATCATCGTTGGACAAACGTCACTTGCCGATGCGTTCGATAGCGCGAATAACTCACCCAACGCCATCTACGAGCTGCTGATCGGCGGCGTGCTATCGGCCAGTCTCGTTGCACTGTTCGCCCAATTTGTCGAGCGTGATGACCTCGAATTCAAAGGCGTGAAAAGCCAGGACGCAATCATCAGCGTTTCCGCCATTGTCCTAGTTGCAATCACCGCTCTTGCCGTCTTGTTAGCGCCTGCGATTTTTCACATCTTCTCACTGCACCCTGCAAGCGGAGTTGACGTCGAAGTCTTCCGCAGTGTCGGTACTTCACTCACCCGAATTTTCGTGTTACAGATTTTCTTCTACGGATTAAGCGCACTCACCTCTGCGCTACTCAATGCTCGCAAATTGTTTTTTGCTGCAGCATGGTCACCAGCACTTGCCAACATCGTGACTATCGGGTTCTTTTGCCTCCTGCCGCTCACGAAATCTGGCGACAACTTGTCCATCGATTCGGTGCAAAACGATCAAGCCGCAATCTGGGTTCTAGGTCTTGGCACCACACTGGGCATAGTTGTGATGGCTGTCGTTCAAGGCGTAGCGGTGTTACGACACGGAATGCGATTTAGGTTTGCTCCACAGTTCGCTCACCCAGCCGTAAAGAAACTTGTCCAACTATCTCTATGGACTCTTGGCTATGTTGCCGCCAACCAAGTTGCACTCGTGGTCATTAAAAACCTGGCATCGCCAGGCAGCGGCGGAGTGGATGCGTACTCCAAAGCATTCGTATTGTTGCAACTACCGCACGGACTACTCGCCGTCTCTATCGCCACCACGTTCGTTCCCGACCTCGCCCGCATGTTCCACCGAGGAGACCACCAACAGTTTTCGCAGACCATGTCAAGCGGCATTCGACTAACCGCGCTCCTCACCATTCCTGCGTCGTGCGGACTATGGGTCATGTCGAAGCCCATTATCGGTCTGCTCTTTCAGCATGGCAACTTTTCGGCAGCAGCAACCGAAAACACAGCCCGCGCGCTTTCAGGTCTTGCAATTGGTTTGGCTGGGTTTTCGATTTACCTGTTTGTGCTTCGCGGTTTCTACGCGCGAAATGACACGCGAACACCGTTCTTCATCAACGTTGGCGAAAATGCCATCAACATCGTGCTCGCAATAGTTCTTGTGGATAGGCACGGAGTATTTGGATTGGGTCTGGCTTTCTCCATCGCCTACCTTGTGTCTGCGCTTGTTGCCCTGCTCGTATTAGAGAGCACCGAAGTTGACATCAAGCTGTCTGAACTGGCATTCAACATTGCGCGCATTGCATTCGCCGCGGGCGCCATGACATGTGCAGTGTGGTTTACTACCCAATACATCGGCAGCGATGCTGGACTGGGTGCACTTACCCGAGTAGCCGCAGGAACACTGGTTGGCGTTGCAACGTATGTTGTTGCGCTCAGCGCTTTCGGCGAGAAGACTATGCGCGATTACTTGTCGAGCAAGATAACCAGATCGTCACGATGAACGAGTTCTGGGTCTACTCCTTCAGGTAGATCACTGCTTTGTAATCCGGCTGCTGCTCCAGCCTGCACCGCATCGATACCCACCATGCCGCGGGCAAATGAAACACCACGGACGTCAACAATTTCCACAGTGTCACCCGCCGCAAAATCTCCGCTTACTTCCACAACCCCGGCGTGCAACAGCGAAGTATTGCGTGTAATCAATGCGTTCTTTGCGCCATCGTCAACAACAACTGAACCCACGTGCTGAGCAGCAAAAGCGATCCATAGTTTTCGAGCAGAAAGGTTTCGGTTGTGTGGCAAGAATTGCGTTCCGACACCAGCCTTTTGGTCAATGGCATCCTGCAACACATTGGTCCTACTTGCACTGGCGATCACCGTGCGCACACCCGACCAGGAAGCAATACGTGCAGCGGAAAGCTTTGAGGCCATTCCACCGCTTCCGCGTGCTGTTCCTGCAGAACCCGCGTTCACCGACAACAGCGGATCGTCTGCTCCGACTTGCTCAACAAGTGTTGCCGAAGCATCGGTGCGTGGGTCTGCTGTGTATAAGCCACCTATGTCGGTGAGCAACACAAGCGCATCGGCGCCAACGCTGTGAGCAACAAGTGCAGCAATACGGTCATTGTCGCCAAAGCGAATTTCATCGCTGGCGATGGCGTCATTTTCGTTAATGATTGGCACACAACCAAGTTCGAGCAATCGACCAAGTGTTTGACGTGCATGCAAGTACTGAGTGCGGTCAATGAAGTCGTTTGGCACGAGCAATACCTGTGCGCCAATGAGCCCGCGTGCGGACAAGTACTCGTTGTAGCGATTCATGAGTTGGCTTTGCCCCAC
>JBJOOQ010000070.1:0-5658 GCA_046051205.1 Actinomycetota bacterium | reverse complement strand
TTCAGTAACCGGTTCCGACTTCATGGAAATGTTCGTAGGCGTTGGCGCAAGCCGTGTGCGCGACTTGTTCCAGCAAGCAGCAAAAATGGGACGCGCAATTATTTTCATCGACGAAATTGACTCCATCGGTCGAAAGCGTGGAGCAGGACTTGGCGGTGGACACGATGAGCGCGAGCAAACGCTCAATCAACTGCTTGCCGAAATGGACGGCTTCGAAGCAACAGAAGGCATCGTCGTCATGGCAGCAACCAACCGCCCAGACATTCTTGACGCAGCACTGCTTCGCCCGGGTCGTTTCGATCGTCAAATCATTGTTCCGCTACCCGAGTCCGATGAGCGTCTCGCCATCTTGAAGGTGCACTCGCAAGGTAAGCGCATGGGCACAGACATCGACCTTGACACCATGGCAAAAGCAACTCCTGGCATGAGCGGCGCCGACTTGGCAAACCTCGTTAACGAAGCTGCGCTTTTTGCAGTGCGACGCGGTTCAACCCATATTGAGCGAATCGACTTCGAAAATGCTCGCGATCGAGTTGTGCTTGGCGCGCGACGCGAAAGTTTGGTGCTGAACGCCGAAGAGAAGCGCGCAACCGCATACCACGAAGGTGGACATGCCGTACTTGCAACTGTTCTTCCTTACAGCGACCCGCTGCACAAGGTGACCATTTTGCCGCGAGGCATGGCACTTGGTGTTACCTGGTCACTCCCTGAAGAGCGCCACACCTATTCGCGTGAGTATTTCGAAGACGTCATCTGCAAAGCGATGGGTGGACGTGTTGCCGAAATGATGGTGTTCGGAGCTCTCAACAGCGGAGCCGCGAACGACTTAGAACAAGCAACGAACATCGCTCGCCGCATGGTGCGCGAATGGGGCATGAGTGACGCAGTGGGCCCAATGGCATTTGCAGGTCAACAACAAGTATTCCTTGGTGAAGACCTCATGACGAGTGGTCGCGAATACAGCGATGAAATGGCTCGCAAGATTGACGACGAAATCAGTCGCATTCTTCGTGAACAAGAAACTCGTGCACGCGTAACTCTTGAAAAGCATCGCCGCGGTCTTGACCTTGTTGCACAAGCACTGCTCGATCAAGAAACAATTGACGGCGCAATGGTCTCACGACTCATTCAACAAGGGCTCGGCGAACCAAGTCGCCAAACCACCCCAAACAACTAGTTGCAATCCCCTTCATGGGGGTCAGGTAGCCCATCGCGCACGCGAGCCAATGCGGCCCATATATCGGTTGCGCTTGCTGGTCCGAGAAAACCTTTCTGTACTACGCCTTGACTGTCTGCGATCAACAGCGTTGGCACCGCATCAATGGCATATTTCTTATGCATCTCTCGATGAGACGTAAATTCGCAGATTTCAACTGCTACCGACCGAGATTTGAGCACAACTGCTTTGCGCTCAATATCTGTACATGTTGTGCAGGACGAAGAAGTGAAAGCCAACACCAACCATTCTTTATCCGATTCCGAAAAATCATTTCGATCAACTTGCGTTGGCATTGAAGGGTTTGCCTGTGTTGGCGCCTGAACTGTTCGCTTGCTTAACACCTTGTTCAGCGCAACAGCGACGGCAATCACGGCCACAACGATAAGCAAACGAATCATGAGCCAACTTCCGGCGAAGGAATTGTTGGTATTGCAAGGACCGCACTTCGACCAATCAAGTCATGGCCGCGCAACAGCATGCGTTGAACCACAACAGGAATTGTGGCGCGAATTACGACTTCACCACTCGATACTCCAGCTGGTACCGGTATGGAAACAAGACCACTCGCTGGAAGCGCAATTGACTCCAGCCCAGCAATTGGCACTTCTCCTGCTGGACCAATTTGCGAAACGGTTACCATTCCATCAAGTGGAGTTGCATTCAACACCACAAGCGAATCGTCAATTCCACTTGAGACACCACTTGGGGCAACCCACACTGTTGAAGTTGCGCCCATTGGAGCACCCAGAACCACCGAGGTGCCGACTGTGTTGCCCACTCGCCTATTGATGACTTGTTCCACTACAACGCCTGTGGCCTCTGCTCCAGGCTCGGCTATCGAAGAAACAATAATTCCGTAGCGACCATTTGGAACACCAGGCAACGCCCCAGTATCGAACAGCGTGACTCTCCCTGCTGGCGCAGTAAGACTCGCAGGTTCAATTTGAGCATCTGGACTTGCGCCATTAACAAACATCACACTCAAGATCGCGTCGTTGCGAGTTGGATTCAGAATTACTAATTGCTCAGAACTTCCTTCCAACTTTTCACCATCGGCAAACCACCACTCAGAACTCACACCACTTGCGCCAAGCGCCATGGTGTAACCCAACCGTCCGTCACCCAGATAGTGCTGCGAACGACCGACGACCAATTTTCCTGAAGTTGCATGCACCTCAACCGCGACCACGGGCTCATTGCGCGCACCCTCATCGGCCATGTTCAGTGCGATAACTGATCGTGGAGGAATAACGAAGCCATGCAGACGGCTTGGCTCACGGGTTGATTCCTTCGTAACAAAGGAGACATCAACAACAGTTGAATCGCTGTAAGGGTTGGTGAGAACAATGTGATTCAAACTGTCGGCGCCAGTAAACCCATCGGCGAAGTACCAATCAGTTGCAGGTTCATTCGCGCACTGGGCAACAGAGTTTCCCGCAGGATGATTGATGAACTGCTCGGCCGTTCCGACACCACCGAGAATCTCCACAATCGTGCTGATAAATGATGCTTCAATTCCTTCTTTGACGTTTACCGCTGCTTGTGAACGTGCAGCAACAGTCACCGCAGTCACAACTGGGGAAACTCCAACTCCAAGTCGAGTGATCGTGGCATTGAAGTCGGTGTCCGAAGGGTTCGAGATCACAATTGACCCAGAGATTGTCCCGTCGTTTCCTGGCACACCGGGACAAAACCAGCTTGTGGAAATGCGCTGATCCAACGACACAACTGGCATGACTGGAACGGGAGCCAATTCAGATTCGGCTACAACTTCGTCGCGTTGATCTGTAAGCACCATTAGACCGACCATCAACAGCGCTAGGACGAAGACTGCTAACTGACGAATGCTTAAATGCGTGCGGTTCTGCACGCTTGCGAGACGCTGGTTTTCGTTCATTGCTCTCCACCTGCGGTAAATGACAAGGCTGGCAAACCTTGGTCGCCAACAACGCTCACTTCACGGCTTCTGGCTTGCAGAAAACGGCGCTTGATTCTGCCAATATCAAAAACCGCAAGCATCACTAACAGCCACAGCAGTGTTTGAACAACAATGAACGCGTACTGCGAAATTGGAGGGTTGTATTGCAACTTCACCAGACCACCACCGCTCACGTCAAACGCCGTTGTGCCACCAAAAGCAATCCGCGGCTGCACTTGGGTTCCGGCAACGTCAAGACGAAGTCGTTCACTAAATGGCACCGCTAGATGCACTGTGGCAGTGCCAACTTCTGTTGCAACGCTTGCAACATCGTCAACACGCGCGATCGGCATTGTCGATTGCAGTTCAGATGACAACAACACTTCATCGCCTGCTTGCTTGCTCAAGGTTGAGGAATTCTCGTCAAGTACTGAAAGCGAAGGAAGCCATGCCATGTTTTCGTAAATCACTAGATCGCTTGCAAGGTACACACGTCGAAAATCGAGTTGAGTAGAAAGCGCTGCGAGTAAACCCTCTGGAAGCGGCAGTGGCCTGTCTACTGTCGACTCGCCACCATCAATTTTCGGCAACACCACATACCGCACAGCCAGTGGTGCTAGCAGTCGACCACCGCGCACGGTCTCACGTCCGATTACTGCGCGAAGTGCATTCTCTACGTTGCTATTCAGTTCGTTTGGCTTCGACCATCGGTCCCGCATGGTCAACTCACCATCATCGGCAACAGCAAACGCGACGGTGTCGGTGACACGCATCGACGAGATTGGAAGCACTTCACTTCGCCCTACGTACACAACGTTGTAATCACCTTCAGGAGGGTTCGCTTGCATCTGCGTGTATAAATCTGCGACCACCGAATTCGACTGATTCCATGAGCCACCTACCGCCATAGAAATAGCAGGTAGTGATCCAACCAACGATGCAATCACTGCACCAGCCACAACTGGCTTCCACCATCTGTATGCCGATGTCAGCTCGTCATCGAAAACAAAACTTGCCAACGCACCCGCACCAAGCGAAAGTCCGCAAGCAACGACTGCCAAGAGCTGACCAAAGCTCGGCGCGGCAATGTTGAGCACATCGGAGTCAATCGCAACGATTAACAGCCCAGTAAGCACCACGAGAGATAGCGAACGCGTTGCCCAAATGAAGGTAGTTGAGCGGGTCACTACAACGCTGACAAAAACAGGAATATAGAGACCCAGCGCAATGATTCCGAATCGGAGAATTCCCCCATCAAACCTCGCGAGTTGAGCGAGGCCCACTTGCTGAACTGATGTAGCTTGGCTTCCAACGAAATGGTCTAGCCACTGCGAATTCGCAAATTGGCTGACCCATGGCGCGTTCAGCACCAATGCACCAACCATTAACGCAACAACAACACGCCCCACGGCAAGGGCTTGTCGCATGCTTACTCGAGCAATGAGACCACCAATGATCCACGTGATTGCTACCCAACCCACAACTGCCAAGAACGTTGGAACGAAAGCAAATACCACTGCTGTAAACAACACTGCCGTGGCAAGAAGTTGTGTTTGTTTTGCACCGCTTAAACCCGACTCAGCACGAACAAACAGTCGAAGCACCCATGGAAGCGACGCGTATACGAGCACATCACTCAGGCGACCCTTACTGAGCGCAACGAAAGGAAGTGGTACTGCGACATACATCGCCATGCCGATTACTCGCGCACGGAGCGAGAAATACCCTGCCGGTACTTTCCACATGCCAAATGCACCGACAAATATTGAACCAATGATGAGTGCTGTTTGCAGTGCTCCGGTTTGACCAAAAGAAATTGCTCCCGCAATCGCCATGAGCACATAGCCACTTGAATTTGATCCAGCGGAACCAAATCCGCCTTGCGTCCACCCGCTTACAAACAAAGAGATCAACGCACGCGGAGACTCCGTTGCAGACCGCATCGGCAAGAACTCACCGACACGCGAAACTCCATTCCAAATAAAGTTTCTGCTCCCCACAAGTACAAAAACCGTGACCGCAATAAATACATTGGTAACGAAACGCTGATGACTCACCGCATTCTTGCGATCTTTCTGAGCTAGCGATGCCTGCTGAATTCGCTTACTACGACGTCGCACAAACGACGAAAATCTCGCACTACCTGAAACCTGTAAATCATGTATCTCGCTTGCTGAAACTCGACGCAGTGGCCGTACTTCAGACCTTCGACGAATGATGTATGGCAAATCAATTACTACTGCAAGCGATGCGCGGAGTGACGCAAGAGCCGCGGTGAATCCTCCGCCAAAAACACCTGCAACGACTTGCACAACAGAGGCAACCAACATCTGCAACATCACAAAAGGAAGTTGCAAGCCTCCTGAAAGTGAGACCACTGTACGAACACGATTGCGCGCTTGAGCCGAGGTTCGCGCCAAGTCGGCGGCTCGACTATCAATACCGTTTCTGTGACGCGCCTTTGCTGAAGGAACAATCAGTACTCGCGCTCCACTCAAATGAGCACGCCAACAGAGATCTA
>JBJOOQ010000069.1:0-5697 GCA_046051205.1 Actinomycetota bacterium | reverse complement strand
AGCGCTGCGGACCATGCGGGAGTTGTGGTGATATCCACTCGTTACAGGCTACCTGCGGGACTAGCGTGAACGAATCATGACGAAGCCTGTTGCCAAGCCAGAAACTTCGCAGGCGGCAATTGCTCTCTCCCTTTCGGTGTATTTCATCTGGGGTGCACTCACGTTGTACTGGAAAGAGCTACACGGTTTCGATCCATTCGAACTGATTGGCTGGCGAGTTACTTCTTCAGTAGTGGTGCTTACTGTGGTCATGCTCGCCAATAGACGTTTAGTGCCACTCTTGCACTCACTGCGCAACCCACAACTGTTACTTCGTATTGCGCTTGCAAGCGTGCTCCTGACCATCAATTGGGCAACGTATGTGTGGGCAGTGGTGAACGACCACGTCATTGAAACCGCGCTTGGTTATTTCATTGCCCCAATTCTCACCATCGTTGTTGGTGTATTCGTGTTGCACGAAAAACTCCGCGGAATTCAGCGTGTTGCAGTGTCTTTTGCAGTTGGCGGAATCGCGGTACTCACGGTTGCGTACGGACGTGTGCCATGGATTGCGCTGATCATTGCAACGTCATGGACGTTCTATGCCTACCTCAAGAAAAAAGTTCCACTTGCCCCACTTGAGAGCCTTACTGCAGAAGTGATTGTGCTTGCCGCACCCGCATTTATCTTTCTCTGCGCAACGTGGAACAATGGTGACAGCGTTCAGAACACTGCTAACTCGGTGGAATGGATCTTTGTTGCATTCACCGGTGTGATTACTGCAGTGCCGCTGCTGATGTTTGCCAGTGCTTCTCAGCGCACGCCGCTCACCATTCTTGGACCAATGCAATACATCGTGCCCACAATGAATTTCTTGATTGGTTGGCTGATGTTCAACGAGACACTCACCTCGTCAAAGGTTGCGGGATTCTCCCTGATCTGGGTATGCCTTGCGCTTGTGTTGACCGATTTGTTCAGGACACAGCGGCAGCAACAAATCGCTTCAAGCCATCAATAACTGCCTCTTCGCGCTCTCTGTCGTTAATGACGTAAGCAAACCGCGCCAAACCCGAAATCATCACGTCGAACAGATCTTGCAGCGTTCGGGCGGACATTTCAGATCCAACTTCTCCACGAGCAACAGCGTTTTCGCAGAGCTGCTGAAAAAACACTGCCCAATCTTTACGAAGGGGGCGAATTGCATCAGACAGTTCCGGATGACGTCGCGCTTCTGCAGAAACACCAACAACAAATCCAAGAAGTGAAGGATCGTTCTTGCTTACTTCAGTCAGCGCATCGATGATTGCTGAAAACTTGTCAACAAGTGATTCGCATGGTGCAGCTGCTGCTACCACGGCTTCGGTCACCATGTTCTGCACCTGCTCAAAGGCAGCAACATACATGTCAAGCTTTGAAGGAAAGTAGTGGTAAATCGCACCGGTTGTAATTCCCGCTGCGGCGGCAACCGTGCGATTGGTCGTTGCGTCGTAACCAATGGTTGCAAATGATGCACGTGCTTCATGAATGAGGCGTTCGCGTGTTTCTCCAGCATCAGTTGAGCACGGACGGCCCAGCTTTTTTGTTGGCGCAAGAAGCTTCATAAAATCAGGCTAATTCGGGCATCACTCACTAGGCGAAGCGGCGGAGCAAATTTGCTAATTCCACGGGACGGTCGCCCTGCACACTGTGGCCAGCTCCTTCCACCACTACTACCTCAGCCTGTGCGCATCGTTTTTGCAACTCGGCAATGTCTTCGTCATCGACCACAGGAGACACTCCGCCACGAACCATGAGCAATGGCTTGCTCCATGACGAGATCATGTCCCACATTGGTGAACGTGGAGCCTCGTGACCGGGCGCTGAGCCAGCAGTTTCGGTTTGCCCGCGACGGTCATAACGCCACTGCCACGAACCGTCTTCAATTTGTTTTGCGTTATGCAATATTCCTCGACGCAAACTTGCTTCACTGCGCGTTGGATTGTGTTCCTTCGTTCGTGCAAACAGTTCATCAAAACTTGCAAAACTTTGTGGACCATTAATGAAATCAAGAACTGCCTTCGCCTTTTTGCTCGTTACTCCCGGCGTGATATCAACGAGCACAAGGTGACGAACAAGTTCTGGATATGCGTGTGCAAGCGCAAGACACGAAAGTCCTCCAAGCGACATGCCAACGATTGCAACTGCATGTTTGGCGTGAGCATTCATTACTTGTGCAATGTCTTGCGCCATTCCTTGCGGGCTGTACGTTGCATCTTCGCGCCACGACGAATGTCCATGACCCGGCAAATCGATAGCAATCAACGGAATGTTCAAAGCCAACGCAACGGTGTCCCAGGTGTGAGCGTTTTGACCACTGCCGTGCACCAACACCAAACGTGGTTCTTCAGTTCCCCATTTCAATGCACTCAGCACTCGACCATCGCTGAGCGTGGTGTTTATACGAACAACTGGTGGCATTGGCGACACCGTTAATGAATACTCAGAGATGTTTTCAGCAAACAGAGAAAACTCGTTGTATTGAATGCGATCCATGTGCTGAACCTTATTCCAGTGAACGAGCCAACTAACTAGGGAACGACTGTGGTCGTAGCGCCAGGTTTTGGGGCGACGGTTGACGAAGTCGTTGTGGTGTAGTTCGGGTCTGGTTTGTCGAACGGTGGAACTGGAGATCCGTATTCTTCTGGCTCTTTGATGCCATCAAACACGTACACACGATCGCCATATGTAACCAGCGCCGGGAAGTAGCGAGCAACCGACATTGGAATTCGCACACAACCATGTGAATCAGGTTTGAGCGGAACCAGAATTGCGCCGTGAACCGCAATGCCATAGTTGAAGTACACAGGGTTGTACATACTGCCTAGTTTTGATTCGCGCATTCCGGTGTGACGGTTATAGAAGTAGAAAATTCCTGGTGGGGTAATTGCGTCGCCACAAATTCCTTGCTTAATTTGCTTCGCCGTGTTGTTTCCATCTTGGCCAGGGTCAATCGTTACTTCTTCACACCACTTTTCATTTGAACCAGAAGAAATGTGGGTGATCAGCTGCGGCTCGGCACCCTTAAACACGACCATCACTTGTTCAGAAAGATAAATTTCCACGTGACTAGGCGAATCTGCCTGTCGACGAGGGGTCACTGCAGAAGCAGTTTCCATAATTGCCCAAGTTGATGGAGTCACCTCATCGGTTGCACGCTCGCGCGGAGTTTGCATCACCAATTTTTGGAATGCCCACACGGCCTGCACTGTGTTCTGGCCATACACACCATCTTGTGGGCCCGGATCAAAACGCATTGCGGAAAGGCGTTGCTGCAGACGCAAGACATCGTCACCCTTCATGCCTGGCTTAATGGTGCGTGTTAGCGGAACCGTGACTACCGGAACCGTTGTTTGATCAAGTGTGGAGTCAGAGCTTCCATTTGCGCTTTCGTTTTGGTTGTCACTTGCGAGAACTCCAAACGCTACGACGGTGATGAGTACTGCAAATGCAACAAGTGCTGGCCTCCAGCGTTCGTACATGCTTTGCGCAGGCGGAACATCGTCGCCCAGGAAGTCTTCGTCGTATTCGAAGTCCCCCTCGTAGTAGTTATCAAACTTGTCGTTCATGATTTTTTCGGGGCGAGTGCATTGAGATACGCGCGCAACGACCATGCTTCTTTCAGAATTTTCACGATGACCGATGGCGAACTCAACGTTGATACACCGCGAGTGCGTGGGAAATAGTCAACACCAAATTGCACCACACTCATGCCAAGCTTGCGGGCGCTGACCATCAGTTCAGCATCAATGAATGATCCTTCGCTGGTCAGCTCAACGGTGTCAAGCACATTTCTGCGAACCAATTTGAATGCAAAGTTCACATCGCGGAAGCGACAACCGAACAGTGCGCGAACCAAGATGTTGTACAAGAACGAATACACCACTCGCACATAACCTTCATCGGTGCGATCAAATCGATACGCAGCAACAACATCTGCCTCGTATTGATGCATGAGTCGTAATGCTTTGTGTACTTCACGGAAGTCAAACGGCAAATCGGCATCTGTGTACAGCACAACATCGCCAGTTGCGGCGGCAAACCCAGACTTGATCGATCCGCCCAGTTTGCGATTCACGGGATGATGGACCACTTTGATCCGCGGGTTTGCTGCTGCTGCAGCATCTGCCAATTGCGGAGTTGCATCGGTTGACGCATCGTTGACGATGACCATTTCGTAGTCCTGCACCGTGCCATTGGCGATCAATTCGTCCCCAAGTTCGATCGCGGCATTCAGTGCACGCTGGAGATATTCCTCTTCGTTCCACATGGGAAAAAACACCGAAAAACGAGTGAATGATGGTCGGGACATGCGCCATCAGGCTAACTGGAGCGGTTTGGGTTGTACTGTGCAGGGTGTGAAGTCCCCCTGGAAACTCGTTGGCATTTCATCCTGGCTGCTTGTTACCGCTGGAATTACCTGCGCCGCAATAGCGAGCAGGTCTGTTGGAAAATCCACCTGGTGGCTTGGTCCGGAATCGAACCCAACGTTTCCGCTCTTGTGGGTTCTGCCATTTTTGATGCCCATCGTCAGCATCATTGCCATCATCCGACTTCCGCGTATTGCTGGCTACGTAGGAATTGGCTGTTCACTCGTGCTCGCCGGGGTTGCAATTGGTGACATCTCAGGCACTCCTGGAGTCGCAATTATCGAAGGAATCGTTGCAGTATCTGCATTGTTCATCTCGATCGCAACATTTGCAGGACGTTCACACAACTAAAGCAGTCGCCTTCAGCGCGCCAAATTCTGTACCGTGTTTACATGCCTGATTCAAACGCCGCTGCTTCGAATGCCAAAGTGTTGTCGTCACTACCCGTTGGCGAGCGCGTTGGCATTGCATTCTCCGGTGGTCTTGACACATCCGCTGCCGTTGCATGGATGCGCGAAAAAGGTGCACTCCCGTACGCGTACACCGCGAACCTTGGACAACCAGACGAACCCGATCTAGACGGTGTTCCCGTTCGAGCCAAGCAATACGGAGCAGAAGGCGCACGCTTAGTTGATTGTCGAACCGAATTAGTACACGAAGGTCTTGTTGCTCTGCAGTGTGGTGCATTTCATATCACCACTGCTGGCAAAACTTATTTCAACACCACTCCACTTGGGCGCGCAGTAACAGGCACCATGCTCGTGCGCGCCATGAAAGAAGATGGCGTCGATATTTGGGGTGATGGCAGCACGTACAAGGGCAATGACATTGAACGCTTCTATCGCTACGGACTGCTTGCCAATCCAAAGCTTCGCATTTACAAGCCATGGCTTGACGCAGACTTTGTTCGCGAAATGGGCGGACGCGCAGAAATGAGTGCATTCCTCACTGCCAAGAAACTTCCTTACCGTGACTCTGCCGAAAAGGCATATTCAACAGATGCCAACATTTGGGGTGCCACGCACGAAGCAAAGCAACTTGAAGAACTGAACACCAGCATGCACATTGTGAAACCAATCATGGGTGTTGCTCATTACGACCCGTCGGTTTCCATTGCAACCGAAGATGTGGTGGTGTCGTTTAAGGAAGGTTGGCCAGTTGCGTTGAACGGCAAATCCTTTGCCACACAAACGGAATTGGTGAACGAAGCCAACATCATTGGTGGTCGACACGGACTTGGCATGAGCGACCAAATTGAAAACCGCATCATCGAAGCCAAGAGTCGCGGAATTTACGAATCACCGGGACTCGC
>JBJOOQ010000068.1:0-5703 GCA_046051205.1 Actinomycetota bacterium | reverse complement strand
CTGCACGTAAATCGCATTCGCGCCAATTTTTGCGGCAACGGCTTTGCCTGCTTCAACTGAATTTGCCGAGTTGACTACGACGCTTGCGCCAAGTTCGCCAAGGCGAAGGGCAATGGCTTCTCCAATGCCGCTTGACGAACCGGTAACGATGGCAACTTTGCCGGAGAACTCGCTCATAGCGTCCTCGCAAGTGGTGCAGTGAGGCAGGTTGGTCCACCGTCGCCCTTAACAGCGACGTTGTTGCCCGCGAACACATGCACTTCAACTCCGCCTTCGCGAAGTTTTCCTTCAATTTCTGGGTTGCCCGCAGCGAGCACCACAACATTTGGTCGAATGGTCAAAATGTTGGCGCCTTGAGTGAGCATTTCTTTTTCACTAACGGTAAACCACGAAATTCCGCGCGATTCCAAAAACTGCAATAGTCGAATTGGTGCAAGTGGTTCGTACACGACTGCTTTGTCGTGCGCAATTGGCGACAGCACCGACATCAGGTGCAACACAGCGCTTGGTCCTTCGTAGTGGGGGAGGTCGAATGAGAACACGTCAACACCATGAGGTGCGAGCAAGGCGCGAATTTGATCGATGCCATCTTGGTTCGTGCGGTAACCGTGGCCAATGAGCAAAGTTTTGGCATCAAGCCACACTTTGTCGCCGCCATCGGCAAACGCCGGCTCGGTAAGTTGGCCAAGAATCGGAACGCCGATGCGCTCTAAGTCTTTGCGAAACTCCGCAGGCTCTGGCGAACGAACTGGCTTGGCCATGCGCAGCAAAATTGCCCCATGGGGGGTCATGATCATGGGGTCGTGCATGTATACGGCATCAACAAGACCTTCAACAGGGGAGGCCACATCCACCTGGCAGCCCAGGCTTTCAAGCAAATTGGTGAATTGCTCGTGTTCTTTCAGTAGTTCGGTGGTGTCGGGCATGCGCCAGAAGCCCTCTTCTACGAATTTGCCAACTGTGGTTGGCGTGCGAACTAGGACACGTGAAAGTTGCGACACCATGTCTGGTGTGCCCCAAGAAGTTGAAGTAGTCATGCTCCCTCAACCGTAGCAACGCAGCACCTACTGTGGAGTTGTGAAAATCGCGCGCAAAATCATCGGCTTTGTAGCCATCGCAGGGGTTTTGGCTGGCTGTTCGCTGAACGACACCCCAAGTGGTTCGAACTCAGTCCCTAGCGATTCAACCGTTATCGATTCGGTGTTGGACACCATCGCTCCGGAAGTGGCTGATTCCACGCCCGAAACAGTGCCTACAACTGTTCCCGAAACGACCACCACGATGCCGGAAGTAGACCTGAAGTGCGTCACGGTGTTGAAGTGCCAATTCTCGTATTTAGTGGGCGCCGACTATTCGCTTTTGAAGCTTGAATTCACCGATTTCAGCGTGGCCAATTTGCAGGGTGCCAAATTCGTGCGCACAAACCTAAAGCAGACCACGTTTATTCGTGCAGACCTGTCGAATGCCGATTTCACTGGTGCAAATTTGGGTAGCGCAAACTTCACTGGCGCAATCATTACTGGTGCCAACTTCACAAATGCCAACTTCACCAGCACCGTGATTTGTGGTCTCGACCTCACCACTGCAATTGGTGTTACGCGAGCGCAGTTGGATAGTGCGCAAATGTTCCGCACAAAGGGCAATAAGTATTGTCCATAGAAATTCAGCGCGCAGTTGATCGCACTCCACAACCGTGGAAAAACGGATTGGGCGTGCAGTACGAAATTATGTGTGATGGATCATTGCCCGATGATTGGACATGGAGGCTTTCCACTGCCGACATCACACAAGACGTTCCGTTCTCCGTTTTCCCCGGAGTGAATCGTGAGTTTTGTGTTGCCGATGGCAACGGAGTGGTGCTGAATATCAACGGCGTGGACCATCGTTGCGTTCCTGGCTCGATTACCAAGTTCCGCGGCGACGATATGGTGTTCGCAACGCTGATTGACGGCCCAATGCGCGCCTTGAATTTGATGGTTCGTGACGGTGCAGCCGAAAAGCATCTGCATATTGTTCGCGCGGGCGGCTCTATTGACATGTCAGAAGCTGAAGCTGTCATTGCAATAACTGGCGCTGTAAAACTCCAACAAAATGGGGGTGAAGTTGTACTTGAGACTTTGGACTCTCTAGTAGTACTCAACAGTGAAAAATTTGTAGGTGAGACTTTGAGTGCAGTGGTTGAGGGTTGCGCGATAGCACTGTTGTAGTAGCCGTGATTTTTTGCTGAAAACTTTCTTGCATTTGTGAGGGAAAACCCTTGCCGTGGCTTGCAGGAAAAATTTTCACGTTCCTACTTTGTAATGCGTGCACACGACCCCTTTCGCGCAATGGAGAAAACGCTTGGCGTCTTCGACGCGCATGGTGTGCGTGCTCCTTTCGTGTGTGGCTGTGTTTGCGATGTTGCCGGTTGCTCCAGCACGTGCTGCGGACGAAGTGGCGCAAGAGTTTGTTTGCTCGGAAGTGTTTGCGCAAGAGCTGCCGATTGCTTCGACAACCACAGTCGGCGTAACGCCAACAACAATTGCAGCAACCGATTCGTCAACAACAACAGTTTCTGAATCATCGTCTTCGTCGACAACGTCATCTACTTCGTCCACTTCGACCACGTCGACGTCAACGACATCCACAACGTCAACCACTTCGGTTCCGACGACAATCCCATCTGAATCTTCAACAACAACTTCATCATCTCTCGCGTCAACCACGAGCACTTCTGTTGTTTCGGATTCGTCCACTTCAACAACATCTTCCACCTCAACGACGGTGGCGCCAGAAATCAAAGAAGAGATCTATGGCTGCCCTCAAAGCCCACAAAACTTGGTTGCTCATGGCGCTGATAACGCAATCGAATTGACGTGGGATGAGCCAGCTGCAAGCGATTTTCCTGCCACCAGTTATCAGGCCAAGGTCAGTCCTGGTGGCATCGTTGTTGACATTTCGGCTCCGGCGACACAGGCAACAATTGCCGGACTTCTCAACGGCAAAGCGTACGAAGTAACACTCGTAGCACTCAACGACGTTGGTGCGAGCGAAGTGGCTGGTCCAATCGAGGTCACGCCTACAAACGGACTTGATGGCGTAGTCGGTCGTTTGGTGGTGCAATACGAAGACGGAGTGATATCAACCGAAGCTCCTGGCGTTGCAACTGGTTCTAGCTCGGTGAGTGGAATTGAACTTGTTCCCGAAGTGGACCTGGGCGATGGTCTACATACGGTTTCGTTAAGTGAGCCAGTAACGGTTGAGGACGCAGCGCAAATTGTTGCTGAACTGGAGTCTGACTCCCGAGTGAAATGGGCAGAAGTAGACCAGGTGGTGACAACGGCAGCTTTTGAGCCGTCGCAAGAGAACCTCGACCCCGACTACACCGACCGACAGTGGAACATGTGGTCGGATTACGGCGTTGGTGGTTCGAAGTTGTTTCCCTCAACCTTTGGTCGAGGCTTGGCGGACTTGGGCAAGGGCGTAACTGTTGCAGTAATCGACACAGGAATCACCAAGCACTCCGACTTTGGGTCTCGCGTTTTACCTGGTTATGACTTTGTTTCGAATAGAGCGGAACTCTCTGCAGTTCGGCAGGCAGGAAGTGATGCCGTTCCGGTTGCTTTCGACGGTGACTATGTAGATGAAGATGCATACGGCCCAACAGGGTGGGACTCAAGCCCGCTTGACCCGGGCGATTGGCGCGAAGTTGCTCCAATTCGCAAGAGCAGTTGGCACGGCACACACGTTGCAGGAATCATCGGCGCTGAAGTAAATAACTCGCAAGGTATTTCTGGCTTGGTTCCACTCGTCGACATTCTGCCGATTCGTGCACTCAGTTGGCGTGGCGGTTTGTCTTCGGATATCGCTGCGTCAATTATTTGGGCATCGGGTGGTCGTGTTGAAGGCGTTGAAGACAACGTGCATCCAGCACGAGTAATCAACTTGTCGTTCACCACAAAATCTGCGTGCAGTGAAACATTCCAAAAGGCGATTGATACCGCGATTGAAAACGGAAGCGTGATTGCTGTTGCTGCAGGTAATGCCAATAGTGATGTTCGCGACTACGCACCAGCCAATTGCAACAACGTCGTTGCGGTTGGCGCTACCGACGCAACCGGAAAGCGTGCCGCATATTCAAACTACGGAGAAGGTATTGACGTTTCTGCTCCAGGTGGAGATGTAAACGCCAGCGGCGACCTAGGCGTATATTCGCTTTCAAATTCCGGTGAACGCGAACCAAGTGATGATTCGTATGCGTATCGCCAAGGAACGTCAATGTCTGCAGCACACGTTACGGCTGCACTTGCACGATTATCGGCGTTGAATCCAGACGCGAACCCACTTGAACTCATTTCATTGCTGACCGATAAGGCATCTGTGCGGCCATTTGCAAATGAATCATGTGATGATGATCAGCAGAAAATGTGCGGTAGTGGCATCGTTGAAATTGCTTCGAATCCATTGAGCCCAGGTTCGCTCACTGCGTCGGCTGGTGTGCGTTCGGTTTCATTGAAGTGGCCGTTACCTGTTGATGCCTCAATCACAGGAGTGTCCATTAGGTGGGGTACTGATGCGAGTGCGCTCACGAATGTATTCACCGTTGCTGGCAGAACAGTGAATAGCTTCGTGCATTCAGGCTCGCCGGTACGGGTAACGAATAGGGCCCTCACGTCAAATATTGCGACGCTGACAACGGCTACTGCACACGGCTTAGTAGTTGGTGATTCGGTCGCTGTATCAGGAGTGGATGCAACCTTCAACGGAACGCATGTCATTCGAACGGTTACATCAACAACGTTTAGCTACTCGCGTATTGCAGCGAACGTGACTTCTGCTGCGCTCACCACTGCAGGAAATGCACAGCGCGCAGAATCGCTGACCATTGGGCAAACGTATTACTACCAAGTTGCGTACGTTTACACCAATAACGCACAATCTTGCACCACTGCGTGTGTGAGTGATTACGCGTCGGTCGTGTCGGCGCAAACGCAATTCTTGTCAAGCACCAATTTTGCTCATACAGGAGCAGTTCAGACGTACAGGGTTCCAACAGGAGTTACGTCTGTGCTGTTGGATGCAGTGGGTGCTGCAGGTGGTTCAACTGCAACCATCGCTGGTGGTTTAGGCGGTCGCGTGCAGGGTGCCATTCCAACAATTCCAGGTGAACTGTTGTTTGTTTTCGTTGGTGGTGTTTCAGGTACGAATGCAGTGGGCTGGAATGGCGGTGGTGCAGGAACTGCGCCTGGCATGGGTGGTGGTGGAGCGACCGACATACGGCGAGGTTATGAAGTTGTAAAAGCTTCTATGTCGGGCACCACGGCAACATTGACTACTACTTTTGCTCACGGCTTTGCTGTAGGTAATCCGATCGTGGTCGCCGGTGTTGGCGCAATCTACGACGGCACCTACACCGTTTTGGGTGTTCCAACTGCAACAACCCTTACGTACACAAAAACTGGTGGATCGACCACGGCAGAAACGACTGGTTTAACGGGTGCGGTAATTCAAACGGCATTGCAGCTCGAGCGTCGAATTTTGATTGCTGGTGGCGGTGGCGGTGCGGGTTCGCACGCCAAAGCGGGAAGCGGCGGAGAACTCATTGGAGAAACGGCAACTGGTTGGGGCGTTGCGGGTGCTGCTGGCGGCACGCAATCAACTGGCAATGCACTTGCCGTTGGTGGCAATGGAACAACCAATGCTGGCGGTGGCGGTGGCGGTTAT
>JBJOOQ010000067.1:0-5973 GCA_046051205.1 Actinomycetota bacterium | reverse complement strand
ACATCGGTGGCACTAGTGGCCGTATCCATGGCAGCGACTATTCACTTGTCGACTTCAACCGCGCAGGTGTTCCTCTCGTTGAAATCGTTTCACGCCCAGACATTCGTAACTCCGATCAGGCTCGTCAATACGTTGCCGAACTGCGCTCCATTTTGTTGGCTGTTGGAGCAAGCGACGCAAAGATGGAAGAGGGTTCCATGCGCTGCGACGTGAACGTGTCGGTGCGCAAACCTGGAGCGCCATTCGGAACACGTTGCGAAATCAAGAACGTCAACTCCATTCGCGCTGTTGGCAAAGCAATTGACTACGAAGCTCGCCGTCAAATTGATGTGTTGGAATCCGGCGGAACCATTCGCCAGGAAACACGTCACTGGGACGATGGCGAAGGTCGCACACACACGCTGCGCACAAAAGAAGACGCTGACGATTACCGGTACTTCTTAGAGCCCGACTTGGTGTTGCTTGACCCAGATCAGGAATGGATTGAAAGCATTCGTGCATCATTGCCAATGTTGCCTGCCGCACGTCGCGCACAACTTGCATCGCTCACTGGCGCGAATAAGGAAAGCGAATCGGTGTACGTCATTGTTGAACGCGGGCAAGACGATTATGTTTCTGCCGTTGCGCAAGCAGGTGGCGACGCAGCGCGTGCATTGGTGTACGTGCAACAGGCATTTGCAGAAGAAGGCTCAGCTCCACGAGTTGCAGCAAGTGACATCGCAACGCTCACGCAAATGGAACGTGATGCAAAAATTACTGCAACGCAAGCAAAAACGATTTTGTCAGAAATGGTGGCAAACGGTGGAGGAGACCCAGTTGCCATTGCAACGGCAAAAGGTTTCGAAGCACTCGACACCAGCGCGGTAGAAGCAATGGTCGATGCGGCAATCGCTCAGCAGGCCGATGCGTGGGCGAAGTATTGCGCCGGTGAAGAAAAGGCCATGGGTGCTCTTGTGGGCGCCATCATGAAGGCTTCTCAGGGCAAGGCAGATGGCAAGGTTGTCACGGCCATTTTGCAGGCCCGCCGTTCCCAGTAAGGGTTTTGCACACATTTGACTTATTTTGTTAGGCATGCCTAACATGTTAGGAGTACCTAACAATTCGGTACCCTTACGAATGAAGGAGACAGCATGAACAAGGTTTCGCGTGGAATGAAAGGGCTGGTTGCTGTTGTCGCGCTTGCACTGGTTGGCAGCGCGTGCGGTTCAGAAACCGATTCATCAGTTGATGGCGAAGGGAGCTCGGCACCTGTAGTTGTGTATAGCGGGCGGAGCGAGGCTTTGGTTGGGGAACTCTTTGTTGCGTTTACCAACGAGACGGGAATTGAAGTCGATGTTCGTTATGGAGATAGTGGCGAAATGGCTGCGCTTATTTTGACCGAAGGGTCAAGCTCGCCTGCCGACCTGTTTTTCTCTCAAGATGCTGGCGCACTCGGTGCTGTTGAAGAAGCGTCATTGTTTGCAACCTTGCCGTCTGAAACATTGTCGCTTGTTGAGCCGAGATTTGAATCAAAAACTGGGAGCTGGGTTGGTACGAGCGGACGAGCACGTGTAGTTGTCTATAACCCGTCGTTAGTAGATACACCCCCTGCAGGTATTGACGAATTGCTCGACCCTAAATGGTCAGGAAAAATTGGATACGCACCAACGAATGCATCTTGGCAATCATTTGTGACCGCATTGCGCGTAACTCGTGGCGAAGATGCTGCTCGCACCTGGCTGAAAGGTTTTGCTGCCAACAAGCCTGTCGCATACGAGAAGAATGCGGTTGTCCGCGATGCAGTGAACTCGGGTGATGTTGCTCTCGGTTTAACAAATCATTACTACTTGTATGAAAAGATTGCCGCTGAAGGCGCTTCTGCAGTAGTTGCTAAAAACCATTACTTCACAAATGGAGACATTGGCGGTCTTGTCAATGTTGCCGGTGTGGGAATGCTGCAGTCATCAAAGAATCAAAAGTCCACACTTGCGCTCATCAACTATCTGCTTTCATTGGCAGGTCAGGAATATTTTGCACAGAAGTCTTATGAGTACCCACTCGTAGCTGGAATAGCGCAATATGCAGAATTGCCAGCTCTTGCAGATCTCAATTCGCCAAACATTGACTTGTCAGACTTGAAGTCAATTGCTCTCACGCAGGAAATGCTTGAAGAAGTAGGGCTTCTTACAAAATGAGTTCAACGCGGCGGGTACCAAAATCTCTTTTGGTGCCCGCCGTGGTTTCTGCTGTATTTAGTCTTGTCCCAATTTGGTATCTACTCGATACTGCGGTTGCAAGCGGACTAAATACTGCAGTACAGGAGATTTTTCGCTCGTCCACCTTGAGGGTTGTTGCACGCAGTGTGGTGTTGGCGGCGTGTGTAACTGCGGCTTCAGCGGTAATCGGAACGATTGCTGGTTGGGTATTGGTTCTTTCGGGAATACGGCCTCGTGCGTTGTTGCTTGTTTTGCTCTCGCTATCACTTGCCATTCCCTCGTATTTGTCTGCTTTTGCCTGGATCTCGTGGCTTCCATGGCTCAGCGGTTTTTGGGGAGCTTTCATTGTTCTTTCGCTGGTGTCATATCCATTTGTCATGCTTCCGGTCGTTGCCTCATTGCGCGCAGCAGACCCGATGCAGGAAGAGATTGCACGTTCGCTTGGCCGAAGTGATCTGAGTATCTTTTTCTCGGTCACGCTTGGCCAAACGCGTACCGCAATAACCGGTGGAGCGTTGCTTGTTGCGTTGTATGCATTGAGCGATTTCGGTGCCGTTGCCGCCATGCGTTACGAAGCATTTACCTGGGTGATTTACGGCGCTTACCGTGCAGGTTTTAATCCGGCGCGTGCTGCAGTGCTCTCAATCGTGCTTGTTGGCGTTGCACTTGTAGTGACGTTGCTTGAATCAAAAGTACGGGGACGTGCTGGTGCTCAACGACTTGGAAGTGGTGTAAGTCGTCAGCGCACTGCCAAACCAAAAACCAAGCAACAGATGTTTGCGTGGTTGTTCTCGATGGTCATTGTGGGTGGCGGAGTAGGCGTTCCCTTGGTCAGCGTGATTACTTGGATGTTCCGAGATTCTCAGACAGAAATTGCAAACGTGGATGTTGTTCGGGCAATCGCGTCATCATTTGAAATTGGAACATTCACTGCTATTGCAACTGTGCTGATTGCATTGCCAGTTGCGCTTGCTGCAGCTCGTTACTCCGGCCGATTGGTGAAGTTTTTAGAGCAAGCAACCTATGTTTCGCATGCGCTCCCAGGAATTGTGATTGCAATTGCCATGGTGTTCTTTGGGCTACGCACGATGCGCGCTTGGTATCAGGAGATTCCTCTATTGGTGTTAGCGCAAACTGTCATATTCATTCCGCTTGCAGTTGCTTCCATGCGGTCTTCAATAGAACGAAGCACTGCTGCTGTAGAAGACGTTGCTCGAAGCCTTGGAACAAACCTGGTTACTACTGCAATTCGAGTGACGTTGCCTATTGCCCTTCCGGGTGTGCTTGCCGCAGTGGCATTGACGCTGCTTTCATCTGTGAAAGAACTTCCGGCAACGTTGTTGCTCAGGCCAACTGGCACCGAAACCTTGGCGACAAGTATTTGGAAATACAGCGCGCTATCGGATTACGCATCGGTTGCGCCGTTTGGAATTGCACTTATTCTGCTTTCAGCGGTGCCGGTGGCTGTCATGACTGCCACAATGAATGTTGGGCGAGCGGAGTAACTTCACATGAACACGGCATTATCCATTGAGCATGTATCCCATTGGTATGGGGACAAACAGGTGCTGTTTGATATCAGCCTCAATGTTCCTCGCGGTTCAATTACTGCAGTTATTGGGCCATCGGGTCAAGGGAAAACCACGTTGCTTCGCATCATTGGTGGTTTTGAGATTCCGCGAAATGGAGTTGTTCGCATTGGCGAACGCGTTGTAAACGAACAAGGAAAGTGCCTTATTCCATCTGAACGACGCGGAGTGTCAATCGTTCCCCAAGAAGGAGCATTGTTTCCACACTTAAGCGTTGGTGGAAATGTTGCATTCGGTCTTTCGCAAAGGCGCGGCACACAGGCAAAACAGCGCGTTGCAGAAGTGCTTGAAATTGTTGGTCTTGCAGGAATGCAAAAAATGCGACCGCACCAGTTGTCTGGAGGCATGCAGCAGCGTGTTGCACTGGCACGAGCTTTAGCGCCGCATCCAGAATTGATTTTGTTAGATGAGCCGTTTGCTGCACTCGACATGAACCTCCGTGAATCTGTGCGCGACGAAACCATTCGCACATTGCGCGCAGAAGGCGCAACAGTGTTGTGGGTAACCCATGATCAAGAAGAAGCACTGGCCAACTCTGATCAGGTTGCCGTGTTGCTTGACGGGCACATTCGTCAAGTTGCAACTCCGTCAGAGCTGTATGCGCACCCATCGGACAAACAAACTGCAGAGTTTGTTGGCGATGTAGTGGTGTTGAAAGGATCTACCACCACGAGTTCTTCAAAAGTCAGTTGCGCACTCGGAGATTTGGTGTTGTCAGAAAACGCCACAGCAGTTGGTGAAGTGCACGTAGTGGTTCGTCCCGAACAAATGCAGGTATCGAGCAACGCGTCCAACAACAGTGTCAGCGGGGAAGTAGTAGCAACTAAATTCTTCGGACACGACGGTCTCATTCATGCACGACTTGCTTCAGCAGAGATCGTGACCGTGCGGGTTCAGGCAGACGCACTGCCAGTTGTTGGCAGCCAGGTGCATATTTCAGTGCGTGGTCCTGTGCGTGCATACTCGCGCTAGCGACTGGGCAGCAACATATTTGGCAACTAGCCTAAATGGCGATGACAAAGCCAACTGAAACCCCTGTAGATGTCAAGCCACGTAGTCGAGACGTAACCGACGGAAATCAGAAAGCCGCAGCGCGCGCAATGTTGCGCGCCGTTGGCTTAACCGATGATGACTGGCAGAAGCCACAAATCGGTATTGCATCATCATGGAACGAAGTAACGCCATGCAACGCCTCGTTGCGTCGACTTGCTGACAGCGCGAAAAAGGGTGTGCGAGCAAACGGTGGAGTAGCGCTTGAATTCGGCACCATCACGGTGAGCGACGGAATCAGCATGGGTCACGAAGGAATGCGCGCAAGTTTAGTGAGCCGCGAAGTCATTACCGACAGCGTTGAAACAGTGGTTCATGCTGAGCGCTTCGACGGTTTCGTTGGTCTTGCGGGTTGCGACAAGAGCATTCCCGGAATGCTCATGGCCGCAGCGCGCCTCAATCTTCCCAGCGTGTTTGTGTACAACGGCTCAACCTTGCCAGGTGTGCACAATGGAAAAAACATCGACATCACCACAGTGTTTGAAGCTATTGGTGCATGTGCTGCAGGAACCATGACTCAAGAAGAGCTTGGCGAAATCGAACGGGCTGCTTGCCCAGGCGAAGGCGCATGCGGCGGAATGTTTACTGCCAACACCATGAGCTCAATTGCTGAAGCAATGGGCATGAGCCTGCTTGGTACGGCTTCGCCGCCGGCAATCGATAAGCGTCGCGAAAGTGATGCCGAGCGTGCAGGCGCTGCAGTAATGAACCTTGCAAAGAAGGGCATCTACCCACGCGACATCATGACGAAGAAGGCATTTGAAAATGCCATCGCCGTATTGAGTGCACTCGGTGGCAGTACTAACGCGGTGTTGCATCTATTGGCGCTTGCAAACGAAGCCCATGTTGAACTTGATCTCGAAGACTTCAACCGCATTGCAGCAAAAGTTCCCCACATTGCTGACACAAAGCCAGGCGGCAAGTATCACATGACCGACGTCGACCGCATTGGTGGCGTACCGGTGGTGTTGAAGCATTTGCTCGATGCAGGTTTGTTGCACGGCGACGTAATGACATGCAGTGGAAAGACGATGGCCGAAAGCCTCGCCGAAATCAATCCGCCAGCACCAGATGGTGATGTTGTGCATCCGCTCAGCAATCCAATTCACACTGAAGGTGGAATCAACATTCTCACTGGC
>JBJOOQ010000066.1:0-6223 GCA_046051205.1 Actinomycetota bacterium | reverse complement strand
TGCTGAGCGTGTTGCTGTGGCTGGGGGTGTTCTTTGGAATACCAAGCAAACCTAAATCGTCACCACGTCGCTAATTGAAGGGGTATGCCTCAATGGGGCAGTACCCCCTCACTACTGTTGACGCATGGCCGCACAGTCCCGGAAGGGGTCTTCCCGCACGCGCCCAGCCTCAAAATCGGGCTCAGGCGTGCGCCCCAAGATCGTGCGTAGCCACGCGCCCGTAGACGAAAACGAGATCGAGTCGTTCCGCATGCCGCGCCGCCGCGAGCGTCGTGAATCGGTTTTGAAGACGGTGATGGCTGGCCGTGGTCACGAATTTGGCGGGGTAGCGCTTATCTGTTTCGGCATTTTGTTGTCGATGTCTATTTATGTGGAGTTCGCAGGCCCGCTGGGTCGTTTGCTCGACACCACATTCTCGTCGCTGCTCGGCGTTGGCCGTTTCGTTTTGCCAGTCGTCATCATTGCCGCCGGTTTCGCATCCATTAATAGGAAGTCGCTGCAGCACCGCATTCGTCTGGCATTTGGTTGGACAGTGTTGTGCGTAGGAATTCTTGCAGTGGTGCACATAATTTGGGGAACGTCGTTTGGCGAACTCGACAACGCATCGGTATCGCGCACCGGTGGCTGGTTCGGTTGGATTGTTGGTGAACCATTACAAAGTTTGATGGGCAGCTTTGCTGCAGTCATCGTGTTGATTGCTGTGATGTTCTGCGCAGTGTTGTTGATTACTGGTAACTCACCAGCGCAGTTGTATCGCCGAATTAAGGCGTGGGCTAACGGTGTTTCGCTCGACAGTTTCCGCGCACAAGACGAAGATGGCGAAGATAGCGAAGAAGAACTCGACGAATACGGCGAGCCAATTTTTTATGACATCGACCTTGACGATGCGCCAAAGCGTCGCAAGCGTAAAGCGGTAGTGCAAGAAGAAGTTGAAGAGGAATATGAGGAAGAGGAAGAAGAAGAAAAACCACGTCGCGCACGTAAGCCCCTGTTGAAAGACAAACCAGTGGTTACCTCTGCAGCAAATCCATCTGCGGCAAAGATTGAAAAGGCTGCACCGCAGCAGATGCCTCTTGGTCCAGGCGCAAAGCCAAGCGTATGGACATTGCCAAACCTTGATTTACTCACCATTACACGTCACGAAAAAGCCGACGTGAAAGCAACGGAAGAGCGCGGCGAAATTTTGGTGAATGCGTTGAAGGAACACAACGTAGAAACCGAATTGGTGGACTACACACGAGGCCCAACCGTTACGCGCTACGAATTGTCGCTTGGTGGCGGTGTGAAGGTTGCCAAAGTTACGTCGCTGTCGAAAGACATTGCGTACACCATGGCTGCGACTGACGTGCGAATTCTTGCGCCAATTCCTGGCAAGTCGGCAATTGGTATTGAAGTGCCAAACGCACAGCGCGAATTGGTTTCTCTTGGCGACCTGATGGTGTCGACAGAAGCTCGTGCTGCAATGCACCCACTAGATGTTGGTGTTGGTAAAGACATTGCTGGTCGTTCAGTGTTCTTGAATATTTCCACCACGCCGCACATGTTGGTTGCAGGAACCACCGGTGCTGGTAAGTCGAGTGCAATTAACTGCATCATTACCTCGGTGCTCATGCGCTCAACACCAGAGCAAGTGCGCATGATTTTGATTGACCCAAAGCAAGTGGAAATGGCGCAATACGCACGCCTGCCTCACCTACTTACGCCGCCAGTAACGAACCCAAAGAAAGCAGCGAATGCACTTGGTTGGGCAGTGAAGGAAATGGAACGTCGCTACGACCTGTTGGTCGAAGCCGGCTTCCGTGACATCACCGGTTTCAATGCCGCTTACGACCGTGGCGAGTTGGAAAGTGAAGAGGGCGCCGAGAAGTCGTTCGAGCGTATGCCATTTATTTTGATTGTGGTGGACGAGTTGAACGACCTCATGATGGTTGCTGCACGCGATGTTGAAGACTGCATCACTCGGATTGCACAGAAAGCTCGCGCGGTCGGTATTCACCTCATCGTTGCAACTCAGCGTCCAAGCGTCAACGTCATCACGGGTGTAATTAAGGCCAACATTCCTGCGCGCATGGCGTTCGCAGTTTCTAGCCTCACCGACAGCCGCGTAATTCTCGATCAACCAGGTGCAGAAAAACTGATTGGTAAGGGCGACATGTTGTTGTTGCCGGGAAATACCTCCGTTGCCCAACGCGTGCAGTCTGCATGGGTGGACGAAAGCGAAGTGCGCAAAGTGGTGGCCCACTGGCGTAGGCAGGCACCCGAAGTGGTGTACGTGTCTGGTGTTGATGGCGAAGGCGCTGGCGGTAACGCAAGCGACAGCCTGTTTGGCGGAACCACAGGAGACGCCGATGACGACGAATTGTTGCGTCAGGCCATGGACTTGGTGGTGCGCAGCGCACAAGGCTCAACGTCGATGTTGCAGCGCAAGCTGAAAATCGGCTTTGCTCGCGCAGGACGCATTATGGACTTGCTCGAATCTCGCGGCATCGTTGGCCCAAGCGAAGGCTCACGACCTCGCGAAGTGCTGATGACCGTTGAAGAACTTGAACAACTGCAGATGGGTAGCTAGCCCCGTAAATTTGCCGTTCAAAAAAGGCGTAATGTTTGCCCATGGCTGAATTTACTGAAATTGCATCTGGTCTCCGTTTTCCTGAAGGTCCAATTGCGATGCCTGATGGCAGCGTGATTCTTGTTGAAATGTTTGGCAAACAAATCACGCGAGTGAAGCCAGACGGAACGAAGGAAAAGATTGCCGATGTACCTGGTGGACCAAACGGAATTGCCTTCGGACCAGATTGTGGTTTGTACATTTGCAACAACGGTGGGTCATTCGGTGAAGTGGAGTTTCTCGGACTCACGTTTCCAGGACCAATGGTTGAAGCTGACTACATCGGCGGACGCATTCAACGCCTCGACATGGAAACTGGCGAACTAAAGGTTCTGTACACCGAGTGCAATGGCAACAAGTTGCGCGGGCCAAACGACATTGTGTTTGATGCACACGGCGGCATGTGGTTTACCGATCACGGCATTCGTCACGGTCGTCACGCCGACTTGAGTGGCATCTATTACGCAAAAATTGACGGCTCCATGATTAAGGAAGTGGTGTTTCCAACAGACTCACCAAACGGCATTGGTCTTTCGCCAGATGGCAACACGCTGTACTGGGCGGAAACCCACACAGGTCGTGTGTTCCAACTAGCGATCACTGCTCCGGGGGAGACCGCGCCTTTCAGCCCAATTGATCCGTCCGTGTGCTTGTGCGGACTGCCAGGTGTGCAGTTGTTTGACTCACTCGCGGTTGATGGTGACGGCAACGTGTGTGTTGCAACGCTCGGTTTGCAAACTGCGGGAATCACCGTCATTTCACCTAAGGGAGAAGTGCTTGAGCAAATCATCACTGGCGATCCGCTGACCACCAATATTTGTTTCGGTGGACCAGATTTCAAGACCGCGTACATCACGCTGTCGGGCACGGGTCGTTTGGTGTCTATGCCGTGGCCGTACAAGGGATTGAAACTCAACTACTAAACAGCGCTTACAGGTAGGCTGTTTTACTGTGCAGCAACGTTTTTACATCGAGACGTTGGGCTGCCCGAAGAATGATGTCGACTCCGACAAAATCATGGGCACGCTGCTTGCCGATGGCTTGGTAGCAACCGATGACCCATCACTTGCCGATGTAGTAGTGGTGAATACGTGTGCGTTCATTGAAGATGCGCGTAAGGAAAGTATCGACACCGTGCTCGCACTTGAGTCGCAGCGCAAAGACGGTGCGCGCATTGTGGTGACTGGTTGCATGGCCGAGCGTTACGGCCAAGAACTCGCGGATGCTTTGCCAGAAGTGGACCAAGTAGCTGGCTTTGGAGTTCCCGTGCAGTTTGGAAAGAAGCCAATTGCGGTTTCGAGTGCACCAATTCCATCGTTTGACTTGTTGAACCTGCCACGACCAAAGTCCACAGCGCCGTGGGCGTACGTGAAAATTGCCGAAGGCTGCGACCGCAACTGTGGGTTCTGCGCGATTCCTTCGTTCCGTGGACCACAGCGAAGCCGCGACATTGACCAGATTTTGCGTGAAGTAGACGAACTTGAAGTGCAAGAGATTGTGCTGATTGCCCAAGACCTCGCCAGTTACGGCAAAGATCGACCAAGCGAACTTGGCGCAGGGTCAATTGTTCCGTTGGTGCAGGCTGTAGCTAAACGAGTTGCCCGCACGCGTTTGTTGTACCTATACCCAAGCGATCTCACCGACGAACTGATTCACGCAATGTTGGAATCCAACGTTCCGTATTTCGACCTCTCGCTGCAGCATGTAAGCAAGCCACACTTGCGACGCATGCGCCGTTGGGGTGATGGCGATCGCTTCCTTAAGCGCATTGAAGACATTCGTGCGCTCAGCCCGCAGGCGGCATTTCGCAGTAACTTCATTGTTGGCTACCCAGGCGAAACCGAAGAAGACCACGACCAGTTGTTGCGTTTCGTTGAAGAAGCGCAGTTGGACTGGTGCGGATTCTTTACGTTTAGCCCTGAAGAGGGAACTCATGCCATGACTCAGCCAGATCATGTGGCCCAGTCGCTGATGAACGAGCGCATTGCCGAGCTTCGTGAGATGCAAGATGCCATTACGGCTTCGCGTCGTGACGACCTAATTGGCGAGACCGTGAACGTGTTGGTTGACGAACGGGGGATCGGTCGCACGCACCGTGAAGCTCCATCCATCGACGGCGTGGTGCATGTAAGCGACGACCTTGAAGTGGGCAAGTTTTACGATGTGACGATTGCCGATGCAATGGGCCCAGATTTGCTTGCGGCCGGTGCAAATACTGATGCCTTTGATGGGGAAGAATAGAAACCATGGCTACTGACCCAAACGCAATTCGTACGTGGGCTAACGCCATTACTGTCAGCAGGCTGTTGGTATCGCCACTGATGTTCGCGATTATCCCTGATGACAATGTGGGTTCGTGGGCTGCAACTGGTTTGTGGTTCGTGTTGTGCTTAAGCGATTTGATTGACGGAAACCTGGCTCGCAGGCAAGGCGTTACTCGCAGCGGAGCATTTCTCGACCCGCTTGCCGACAAGGTTTGTGTGCTCGGCGCAATGTTCGTGTTGGTTGATCGTGGAATGTTCAGCGTGTGGTTGGTGGGCATTATTGCCACGCGCGAAATTGCCATCAGTCTGTATCGAGTATTCGCAGGTGCAAAGGGCGTCAGCGTTCCTGCAAGTAAGGCTGCGAAGTTCAAAACGTTTGCACAGCAGGTTGCAGTGGGATTTGCGGTGTTGCCGTGGAGCGCAGCCGATTACAACTACTTGGCAAAGGGTTCACTCGTCATTGCCACAGCACTCACGTTGTACAGCGGTCTGCAGTACGCCTCAGTTGCTATCAAAGCCCGCAAGCAGGCGTAACGCGTGCGTTGCGATGTAGTTGCTATTGGCACTGAGTTGCTGCTTGGTCAAATTGTTGACACCAACTCGTCATGGCTAGGGGAGCAACTGTCTGCAGCGGGAATTGATTCGTGCCTGCAAGTAAAGGTTGGCGATAACTTGGGCCGCATGGTGAAAGCCATTCGTTCAACGCTTGACGATGCTGACGCGGTAATCATTTGCGGTGGCCTTGGGCCAACACACGACGACATTACGCGCGAAGCCATTGCCGAAATTATGGGCGTTGAACTGGAATTCAACGACGAAGTCGGCATGGTTATTTCCGAAATGTTTGCCTCACGCAATCGTCGTATGCCCGAAATCAACATGCGCCAAGCAATGGTGCCAAAGGGTGCCAGCATTATTGAGCAACGTCGTGGAACAGCCCCGGGGCTGGTGTGCCCGGTTGGCGACAAAGTCATTTACGCGGTGCCGGGCGTGCCATACGAGCTGTACGAAATGTTTGAGCGGGGAATTCTGCCTGACTTGCTGAAGCGCTCGGGTTCGGCTTCGGTCATCGCCAGCAGAACTCTGCGCACGTGGGGCGAAAGCGAAAGTGGCCTGAACGAGCGGTTGTTCGACGTGATTGACGAACTGGAAAAGGTTGGCAACCCAACACTGGCGTTTTTGGCAAGTGGGTGGGAGGGCATCAAGGTTCGCCTCACTGCCAAGGCAACCACAACTGCTGAAGTGTCTGCATTGCTTGACGAATGGGACGCCAAAGTGCGACATGCCGTTGGCGACATTGTGTTTGGAACCGATACCGACACCATGGAGTCGGTAGTGCTCTACATGATGC
>JBJOOQ010000065.1:0-6667 GCA_046051205.1 Actinomycetota bacterium | reverse complement strand
AAGCTTTTCAACTCATCTTCTTCGGGTAGTCGAACATACAAAGTTCTGAATGGTGCGTGTCGCGTATCAGGAACCAGATTGATCGCGCCCCCAACACCTTCGGTATGTCGCGTTCGCATGAGCGTCGCAGCGCGTGCTCCATTTCCAAAACTCACCATTGCTGGTGACATCTCCGTTTTATAAATGCTAAGAAAAGGCGAACACATGCCCAATCGGTTGGCCGATCAAACAAGTCCTTATCTTCGTCAGCATGCCGACAACCCGGTCGATTGGTATCCGTGGGGCGAAGAGGCCTTTGCCCAAGCACGCGACCGCAATGTTCCGATTCTTCTATCCGTGGGGTATTCCGCATGCCACTGGTGCCACGTGATGGCGCATGAGTGTTTTGAAGATAATGAGACCGCCGAAGTCATGAACAAGATGTTCGTCAACATCAAGGTCGACCGAGAAGAGCGCCCAGACGTCGATGCAATTTATATGGACGCAGTGCAGGCAATGACAGGACGTGGTGGATGGCCAATGACCGTGTTCTTGGCCCCAGATGGAAAGCCGTTCTTCGGTGGCACCTATTTCCCAAAGCCATCCTTTCTCCAGTTGATGAACGCCATCACCGATGCATGGAACAACCGCCGAGACGAAATCAACAACAACATCGAAGCGTTGATGGAAGCGTTAGAACGCACCGCAAAAATTGAGCAACATTCTGAGATTGCCGATTTCTCCACGTTTGAGAGTGCCGTCACCCAGTTACGTGCAAACTTTGACTCTTCATGGGGTGGTTTTGGTAAGGCGCCAAAGTTCCCAAGCACTATGAACCTAGAGGTGTTGTTACGTCAGCTGCTTGCGGGTGAAGACAACGATCTGGAAAACATCGTCACCACTTCGCTCGATGCCATGGCCAGCGGAGGTATGTACGACCACATCGGTGGCGGCTTCTCTCGATACAGCGTTGATGAAATGTGGCTCGTTCCCCACTTTGAAAAAATGCTCTACGACCAGGCACTTCTCGCCCGCGTCTATCTGCATGCAGGGATGCTGTTCGGTAACGAAACTTGGAAGCAAGTTGCTCGTGAAACCATTGAGTATGTGCTGCGCGAACTCACTCATCGTGACGGTGGGTTCTTCAGTGCCGAAGATGCCGACTCACTCGACGACAGCGGACATAGCCACGAAGGCCACTTCTACGTGTGGAGCCGTGACGAATTCACACGAGTATTGCCCGAGCACCTTCAAGAACCAGCAACCAAATGGTACGAAATAACTGCGCTCGGAAACTTTGAAGGCAAAAACATTCCTGCCCGACTTCATCACCGTGGCGATCTCTCACGACCTGCAGAAGTTGAGGAGGCCCGAATCATTCTGTTTCAGCACAGAAATTCTCGCAAGCGACCTCTTCTAGATGACAAGGTACTTACCGAGTGGAACGCCATGATGCTTGCAACTCTTTCCGAAGCGGCTTTCTTTTTTGAATCAGATGAATGGTTACAAGCAGCAATTCGTAACGGCGAATTTCTTGTGCGAGAACTTCGCACAGCAAAGGGAAACTGGCACAGAAGCTGGCAAGAATCGGGTTCACCACGAGCACGACATAGCGCTCTTGCTGCCGACCTCGCCCAACTGATTGATGCCTTCACTCGACTTGGTGAGGCAAGCGGTCAAGCACGATGGATCACCTATGCGCAAGAGGCAGCCGATGAATTGCTCAGCCAGTGCTGGGATGCGGCGAACGGCGGATTGTTCACCACTCCCGACAACGGTGAACAACTCATCGTTCGTCAAAAAGATGTCATGGACAACGCAACTCCATCGGCAAACTCAACCGCAGCACTTGCGCTGTACCGACTTGGCGCACTGACTGGCAACAGTCGATACACCCAACACGCCGACCAAATCTTGCGACTCCTCGCACGCATCACAACCAGTGCCCCGTCAGCATTTGGCAATCTGCTTGCCTCAGTTCATCTGCGTCATGCGGGAATCACCGAGGTGGCACTACCCGGTGACCAACCAGCCATGCTGCGCGAACTCCGCAAACGCTGGTTGCCAACTGTGGTCCTGGCATGGGGTGAGCGCTATGACTCCCCACTGTGGACCGACCGTAATCAGAATTCTGCCTATGTGTGCAAAGAGTATTCATGCTTGAAGCCAGCCATTTCGCCAGAAGAGTTTGTGGAAACACTGCGCATCGCGCTTGCCTAAACCGTTACCACCGAGATCGATGTATTGCTTCTTCGATAGGCATTCGTGGTCGTGCAGCGCTCCTGCCTTTTTCATCGCTAGGCACCGCACGGCCTACCGCAATCGCACCGAGTAATTGCACGTGCTCAGGAACACCGAGACGTTTACGCAACTGCTGCTCGCCATTAAATACTGCAAAGAACAGCGCGCCAAGACCGGCATCATGTGCCGCAAGTAGTAGCGACATCACTGCGAACGATCCATCCACTGTCCAGTACGGGGTTGGCCATGCATGAACTCCCTCGCCCAACCCGGTCGCCTGCTTATCAGGCTCGGCATATCGAGCTACGTAAGCAAGTGGGTCGACAAACGGAAGAATGATCACCGGTGCGTCGAGAAGTTGCTTCCAACGAAAGGTCGCACGCTTTTCCGAAGGAAGCGTGTCGTTCCAAAAATCAACTACATCATCGCCATTAAGAATTACGAAGTGGGTGCCCTGTGTCTTGCCTGCCGAAGGAGCACGAAGCGCCAAGTCGATCAGCGCATGCAACACTTCATCATTGATTGGCTCAGGAATGAATGCCCGTGTCATTCGACGGGTACGAACGAGATCGGTGAACTTCACCGCGACAACCGTTAGTGCTTTTCGAGTTTGCCAAGCTTGGCGAGTGACTCTGCCATGGTCCAACCATGAACGATGAGTGCTCCACCCTTGGCTTTTGTTACGCCTTTGAATTGCGCAGCAACATCTGGATTCACTTTTTCTGGCTTCGTTGATTCATGATCGAGGAAACCGCTGTGGCCATTTGTCTTCACAATGAAACTTTGTTCGTCATAAGTGGACTCAACGCCGAACCTACGAGCAAGCCGCTTACCCCATGCTCGCTCTTCACCAACTGCGCGATGACCTGGACGAGGAATCATTTCTGTAAGCGCCTTAAACGACTCGAGTCCATCAGCGCTCAGAAAACGCGAACCAACCACAACATCTTCATCAGGGAATGCCATGAGTGCTCGGTGATATGCCTCAGTCATGAGTCCCTTAAGCACGGCATCACGTTTTGGAGTGCGCTTCACACTCATCATGCCAAGCAACACACAAGGGGTTCCGCCAATGCGCTCAAGCGTTGAAAATGTGAATCCGTGCACCTTGCCACTGATCTTGGCGCTCGTGAACAACACCCAGTCTTCTTTGGCTTTGGTAATTGCGGCTAACTGGAAATAGCCACCCATGGCCGCCAATTCTTCGATCTCGATATCGGTAAGGGACGCACAATCACGCGTTTCAACCTCAACTGACATACCTACAGTCTGCCAGCAAAAATGTCATTTGAGACGGGCCAATACAGCACACGCCTCAGAGTGAGAAGCCTGCCTATTCGATATAGGCGTTTTCGCCAAACTCAGTGCGCAATACGCCGATTGCCCGATCAACGTTGACATTAAATTCGGAACTGAGTCGCAATACATTTTCTGGCCCAAGATGCAAATACACAGGTGATGTGCCTGGATACTCCAGCAGAGTGGCCTTCAAGGTTTCAATGTTGGCTTCTGACAACATTTGAGCTGCAATCTTGAGGTGCAAAGAGTCTTGGAAGGCACGCAAGCCCTCCAAGACGGTGATGTCCATTGCCATGAAACCGACACGGTTGTCGTCCCGCTTGTCGAGTCGCCCGCGTACCGACACCAAAATGTCGTCGGCAAGCTGGTGCCCAAACTTTTGCAAGGTCTTTGGGAACAAGGTGACTTCAACGGAACCTTGCAAATCTTCCAACTGGAACGTTGCCATCTGATCACCTTTACGCGTGTATTTGCGCGCAAGTCCGTTGATGATTCCACCGATCACAATGAACGCACCGTCGTCACGCTCCAACGCTTCAGGAATTGAACAATCAACGCGACGACGCAGCGCTCCCTCAATTCCCATGAGCGGATGATCCGACACATACAGCCCGAGCATTTCTTTTTCGAACTTCAACTGTTCGGTCTTATCAAATTGCAAATCAGGAATGTTTTGGCGCTCAGAGAAACCTTCTGTTTCATCTCCCAAGTCTCCGAACAAACTCATCACACCTTGATCGCGTTCACGTCGGCGCACCATGGTGTTGTCAATGATTGATTCAAAAACGGTAAGCAGTCCCTTACGTGGATGCCCAAGTTTGTCGAATGCTCCTGCCTTAATGAGCGACTCGATGGTGCGCTTGTTCAACGCTTGTTCGGGGACGCGTTCTGCAAAGTCATAGAACGACTCAAATACACCATGCGCATTACGGTGCTCAATGATCTGGCGCACTAGACCTTCGCCAACGTTACGAATAGCACTAAGCCCGAATGCAATCTGCTGTTCGTCACCATTAACAATTGGCTCAAAGTTGACGCCCGAGCGATTGATATCTGGAGTCAACACCGTGATTCCACTCGTTCGCGCATCCGATAAATACACCGCTGCCTTTTCGTAGTTCGCTTTTACGCTGGTCAGCAAGCACGCCATGTACTCCACTGGATAGTGCGCTTTGAGATACGCGGTTTGATACGAAATGAGTCCGTACCCGTATGCGTGGCTCTTGGCAAACGCGTAATCGGCAAATTTCACAATGGTGTCAAAGAGTTCCTCGCCAAGTTCTACCCCGTAGCCAGTGCTTTCACATCCTGCGACGAAGCTGCCACGGGCTTCTTCCATTTTCTCGGGAATCTTCTTTCCGCACGCTTTGCGCAAGTTGTCTGCCTCAGCCATAGAAAAGCCAGCGAACTTCTGCGATACGCGCATGAGGCTTTCCTGGTAAATCATGAGTCCAAAGGTGTCCCCCAGCACATCTGCAGCGTCAGGGTGGAAATACTGAATCTTCTTGCGACTGTTTTTATAGTCGGCAAAATCGTTGTGCATGTTCGCGCTCATTGGGCCCGGGCGATACAACGCGAGCACAGCAGACAGATCCTCGAAGCGTTCTGGAATAAGCGACTTGAGTAACGCGCGCATCTGTGTGGACTCCAACTGGAACACACCTATGGTGTCTCCGCGCGACAACAACTGATACGTCGCTTTGTCATCCATAGGAATTGCGTCAATAGAGAATCGCTCATCGCGCGTCTTACGAATCATGGTGTTGGCATCTGAAATAACGTCTAAGTTGCGCAATCCAAGAATGTCCATCTTCAACAGACCAAGGTCTTCAACGCCGTGCATTTCGTATTGCGTTACAACCGGAGCGTCCTCTGGTGCTTGGCCTTGTTCTGGTTTGCGCTGAATCGGCAAGTACTCAGTAAGTGGCTCTTTTGTGATCACTACCGCGGCAGCATGAATTCCTACCGATCGCTTCAAACCTTCAAGTCCTCGCGCAACGTGAACAATCCGCTTCACATCTGGATCTATCTCACACAACGCTCGTAAGTCTGCAGCCGCTTGGAAGCCAGCCTTGTGCTTGCTGTCTTCTTCAAAGCAGTACTTCAATGGAGTGTCGCGCCCCATCACCAGTGGCGGCATGAGTTTGGCAATCTTGTCGCCAAGTGGGTACGGATACCCAAGCACACGAGCAGCATCGCGAACAGCGTTGCGTGCCTTAATCGTTCCGAACGTAATGATTTGCGCAACGTGATCGCGGCCATACTTGTCGGCTGCATAGCGAATCATTTGATCGCGGTAGCGCGAGTCAAAGTCCATATCGATATCGGGCATTGAAATTCGACTTGGGTTGAGGAATCGCTCGAAGATGAGGTCGTACTTAATTGGGTCAAGGTCAGTGATGCGCAAGCAATATGCAATGGCGCAACCCGCAGCAGAACCGCGTCCAGGCCCAACACGAATATCTTGTTCACGCGCATAGCGAATGAGATCCCACACAATTAAGAAGTACGAGCTAAAGCCCATGCCTCCGATGACTTCAAGTTCATAATCAAGTCGCTGCGTTACCGATTCTGGGAGCTTTTCTCCCCAACGCTCGTGCGCACCTTTGTATGCCAAGTCGCGCAGATAGTCACCGTCTCCCGAGAAGCCCTCTGGAATTGGAAAGTGCGGCAACACCGAATTACCAAATGGAATATCAATTTCTGCGCGCTCTGCAATCCATAGCGTGTTGTCACAAGCGGCAGGAACTTCACGGAACAGATAGCGCATTTCCTGCGCTGACTTCAAGTAGTGCTCGGTGCCTTCGAACTTGAAACGATTTGGATCTGCAATCGTGCAGCCAGTTTGCACGCACAACAACGCATCGTGAGCTTCGTGGTCTTCCCTATGCGTGTAGTGCGTGTCGTTAGTCGCAAGTAGTGGCGCACCAATTTTCTTTGCCAACTCAATCAGTAGCGGATTGGTTTGGTGCTGCTCGGCAATTCCGTGATCTTGAATTTCAATAAAGAAGTTGTCTTTCCCAAAAATATCTTGCAATCGACCAGCATCGGTTTCCGCACCCGAGATGTCGCCTTTCAACATCTTCTGCAGCACGTGACCACCCAGACATCCACTCGTTGCGATGATGCCTTGACTGTGTCGTTGCAA
>JBJOOQ010000064.1:0-6734 GCA_046051205.1 Actinomycetota bacterium | reverse complement strand
GTCGGCAGTGTTCCCCAAATCGTTTGGAGTAAGGCCCGCAGTTGCCAGAATTTCTGTGGCGGTTCTTAAATGTTCTTCGCGCCCATCGTGACTTGCGCATACCAACGCGAGCATGCGTGGTGGTATTAGTAAACCATTAGCCACCATTGCCGTTGCCTGAATTGGTTTAGTTGACGAGCGAGGAAACACCACCGCACCGGGGTCGCCGAGTGCGAACTGCACGGAACCATCTTGAGCAAGTGCAACCACTGCCCCGTAGTGCACTGATTCGTCGTGACCACTTCGCGTGGTAACTGCCAATTCAACAAAGGCATCCGACAATGGCGAATTGCTCATTGCAGCGCATCCACCAGCATTGACATGAACTTTTCGTGACTTGCTCGAGTAACCACAAAGGCGTTTGGCTCTTGATGCATCACCCCAAGTGTGTCCATGACGACCATGCCCCGCGTCAGTTCAGAGCTTGTTTCTGATGCGAGATACCAATGGTGCACTTCGGTTGCAACGCTTGTGTCAATGGCGTATGCCATCGCAATTGGATCAGGCAGATCAAAACCGTTTAAGTGTGTTTCTTCCGCACAGAACTTTTCAAGCACGCGTTGAATATCTACCGAAAAGTTCGCACGTTCCGTACCGAGCGAACGAATCATTGCTGACTCTTGCGGCGTTACCACTGCCTCGGTGCGCGATATATCCCAGCCCACAAACTCCAGATGCATGCCCGAACGCAACACGACGTCTACGGCTTCTGGGTCAACCCACATATTGAACTCGGCAACTTGAGTCACGTTTCCGATGTGGTCTGCAACTGCACCCATCACCACACAACGTTTAACTGCTTTGGCAATACTTGGATCTTGTTGCAGAGCTAATGCAATATTCGTGAGAGGCCCGAGCGTGACTAATTCGATGCGGCCTGCATGAAGATGGATCGCTTCAATAAGTTTGTCCACTGCGTTTCCAGAAGCTGGCGTGCGACCTGAAAGCGGCAGACCGATATCGCCCATTCCGTCCTCGCCGTGCACGAACTGCGCAGTGCCCAGATCTCGTGAAAGTGGTTTAGCTGCGCCTACATAAATTGGTGCAGTTGCTGCGCACAGTTCCGCTGTATACAGCGCGTTTTGCACACCCATGTCGAGCGGTACGTTCCCAGCGACGATTGAGAGCCCTACGACTTCAATGTCAGGGTTCATGAAAGCCATGATTAACGCCACTGCGTCATCACTTGCCGTATCTGTATCAATCCAAAATGTTCGTTTCATCGGCAGACACCGTAACACTCGTAGTATCGGCGTATGGCCAAGAACCGCAAGAGCATTGGCAATTTGATTACTGAATTTGAATCCTCAGGGAAACTCACCGCAACTGAGGCCCAAGAGTTTCGCGACGCACCTAAATGGGTAATTCCCTTTTCAGATATTGCTTCGTACCTTGGTGGCTCCGTCATTTTTGTTGGCTTGGTGTGGATTGTGGTTGCTCTGATGCAGGACATGTCGCAAGCCACGATTGATGCGGCGTTATTCGTTGCAACAGGTCTAACGGCTTTTCTTTCATTCACGTTGATCAAGAAAGGTGGCAAGCTCGTCACACTTGGAGAAAGCTTTGCTGCAGTTTCAACAATGACCTTTGCATCTGCAATTGGACTTCTTCTTGATATTTTCAACGTGCACGATGACTACATACTGTTGATCGCTTCGGCAGTTGCACTGGTCATCGGAATTGGATTATCAACACGGACAACGTTCATCGGCACCATCATCATCGTTGCTGCCACTCAACCATTCATGGCTGCAGTGATTTCAGAGTTCATCCCCGATACACCTGTCGCCCCATTGCTCTTTGCAGGCTCCGGATCGGCGCTTATTTGGTTTTCACTGCGCAACATTGGGCTTCGATTTGTTGCACGTGCAGCGGGTGCAGTCAGCATTTTGATTGCTGCAATCGCTTTCTCCACCTGGGACAGCAACTTGTGGCAACCACTTGTTGGTTTCGCAATTGTTGGTCTGTTATTCATCTTCGGGGCAAACCGTATGCACCTCGAGATCGTGGCGGCAGGCGGCCTAGGGGTAACCGTCATCACCGGTGTACTTGCTGGTCAACTGTTTGACTCCGCATTGGCGCAGGGCATCTCGGTAATTGGAGTTGGTGCATTAATTGTTTTCACTTCAATCGCTATTTCCAGAAAAGGCAACGCCGTCACCTAGAGTCTCGTTATGCGTTGGGGGCTCCGCAAACACACAATTTTGCGCGTCTCTTTTGCAATCTTGATCAGTGCTTCCCTGTTTCCACGAGTTGCTCACGCAGAAGACGTTGAACAGAAGTACGTTTTTCCATTTAGCAAAGTTGCAGTTCGCTATCCCAAAGATCACTTGAACTATCCGGCTGTAGACGTTGAAGGTTGCTACGCACGAATACTTGCCCCAACTGCCGGAGTTATCTCGCAATTACATCGACGCGACAAATGGACACCCGAAAACGATTCCCCGGGAACTCGCGGAGGATTAACCATCACGTTGCAAGGTGACGATGGAGTTCGCTATTTCTTCTCGCACCTCGGACGTGTCAAAGTGCTGAAGAATCAACGCGTCGCTGCTGGTGATTGGATTGGAGTAATGGGATCAAGCGGAAATGCCCGAGTTACTCGCTGCCACACCCATTTTGGAATGTCACGAGTATGTCCATTGGCCGAGGTGTACTTACTACAGGGAGAAATCTGGCCGCAAAAGTATCTCAACGCTTGGAAAAAGGGCCAACAACTCTCACCACGAAGAGAAATTCGCAAACTCGAGAAAAACGACCCGCTTGGCTGCTTGCGTTCACGAGCCGACTCCGCCATAGACGGAACGAGAGGAAGTTAGATCAAGCCAAGTTGGCGAACAGCATCACGCTCTTCGCCTAGTTCTGCAACCGAAGCATCAATGCGCGCCCGACTAAATGCATCGATGTCTAGTCCTTGAACAATCTTGTATTCACCGTTCACACATGTGCATGGGAACGATGAGATCAAACCTTCTGGAACTCCGTAACTGCCGTCCGACGGAACAGCCATGCTCACCCAGTCGCCCTCAGGAGTTCCTTGAACCCATGAACGAACGTGTTCAAGCGCGGCATTGGCAGCAGAAGCTGCAGACGATGAACCGCGAGCCTTGATAACTGCAGCACCACGCTTTGCAACGGTTGGAATGTAGGTGTCTTCGATCCACTGTTGATCGTTAATCAACTGTGCAGCGTTCTTACCATCAACTTCAGCATGAAATAAGTCTGGGTACTGAGTGGTTGAGTGGTTGCCCCAGATGGTCATTTTCTTCACGGAAGCAACCGGACGACCAACTTTTTGCGCCAATTGACTTACAGCGCGGTTGTGATCGAGGCGCGTCATTGCGGTGAACTGACGTGGGTCAATATTTGGCGCATTATGCATAGCGATAAGTGAGTTGGTGTTTGCTGGGTTACCAACAACAAGAACTTTCACGTTCTTTTTTGCATTTGCGCTAATGGCTTGACCTTGTGGCTTGAAAATTCCACCGTTTGCTGAAAGCAGGTCGGAGCGCTCCATGCCATCTTTACGAGGCATTGCACCAACCAACATGGCAATGTCGGCATCACCGAAAGCAAGATTGGCATCATCTGTGCAGATGACATCAACCAGCGGGCTGAACGCACAGTCATCGAGTTCCATCTTCACTCCACCAAGCGCGCCAAGCGCTGGAGTTACTTCAAGCAGTTGCAGAATGACCGGGGTGTCTGGTCCGAGCATTGCACCTGATGCAATGCGAAAGAGCAAGCTGTAACCGATTTGTCCGGCGGCACCGGTAATTGCAATACGAACTGGAGTTGTCATGTCAAAAACCTTACTTCCCTATTGCTTGCATGATGAGATCGGCATAGACCTTTTGGCCTTCATTATTTAGGTGAACTTTGTCGCCATAGAGATATTCGGGATGCCTCTGGGCAATCTGATACCAGTCCAAAACCTTCACGTTTCCGTACGCATTTGGCATGGCGCGAACCAATTCATTATTCGGGTCTTGCCACGCTCTGGTGGGAACATGCGCCGTGATGAAGAGCACTAAATCGACGTCTTTCAACGGGACCATGATTTCATCCAACGTCTTCTGGTCAACGGGGTTATTCGTACCTAAGTGAATGATTACGAACTCACCAAGTCGATTAATCGACTTCACATAGTTTGCAATTTCTAAGGCTTGTCTAAACGGACGACTCTTCAGCGCATCAACCGTGATCCCGCGTTCGGTGAGAATTTGCGCAGCACCCAACATGACCGAGTCGCCAATGGCAAGGATCGGAATCTGTTGCCCGTCCAGCGTTGTGGTCTGTGTTCCTGGAATCGTGGTGGCGTTTGGATCTGGGGCAACCGTTGTCCCGAGCAGGTTTTGCACTGCGCCTTCACCACTCTTAATGCTCTCTGCAATTTTTCCTTCGCCTGTTCCGATTGCCAAGCTGACGATGGAGAACACTGGAAGCACGGCAGCAACTGCGCCAAGTGCAAACACTTTGTTACGTCGTTCAGTGTCGGCATCGGTGCGCGGGAATCGCAACTTATGCCACGCCTCACCCAGTCGTCCTTCGCGTACCGGCATTTCAATAAAGCGATACGACAATTCAGTAAGCACCAAAATCACAGCAAACAACAATACGAATTGAAGAAGAGTCAAGTTATTGCTTGCAACTTTGCGGTACAACTGAAACACCGGCCAGTGAAACAAGTACAAACCATACGAACGGCGACCGACGTAGGTGAAAACCGGGTTACCGAGCACTGTGTTACCGATAAATGATTGCGGGTGCACTGCGGCTGTGATGATTGCACACGTTGCAACGCCAACAAGCAAAAACCCGCCTTGGAACAATGGGTCGTAGCCGCGAACTCCACCAGTTTCTACAACAAGCACAACATCGCGGAATGTCCACATCATGTATGCAAGGCCTGCGGTTCCAGCAATCGCAAATGCCGAAACAACATGACGATCACTTGAATTGTTTGAACCCTTAAACATGTCCGGGCGGAACCAAAACGCCAATGCAGCGCCCAAGAACAGACCACCAGAGCGACCAATGGTTCCTAAGAACAGAAAGTCCAGACGCGAGACGGCATGACCAAATAGCGAAATGTATTGCTCGGGGGTTTCAATTGGCGTTCCGCGAACACCAGCGGCATAGGTAGTTGCAACATACATTGCAATTGCGACCGAAATTCCAAGGAAGATAATGCCCAACTTCGCTGGACGGCGCCCATACCTCTTCAGCACCACAGCAATAAGTACTGGCCAAATCAAATAGAACTGTTCTTCAACCGCAAGCGACCACAGGTGTCGAAGTGGATCTAGTGCGCTGGCATCAAAGTATGAATCACCTGCCCAGATTTTGAACCAGTTGAATACGTAGATGAGCGCAGCAACTACGTCTCCACGAAGTTTTCCTAATTCTTCTCGCTCAAACAGCGAACAATAAATGGTGACGCCTAAGAGCAATGTCCACATTGCTGGCAGCAATCGACGAGCTCGGCGCATCCAAAATGCACGGAAGTTGATTCTTCCGTGTTGCTCCGACTCGGTAAGCAACAACAACGTGATCAGATAGCCACTGATCACAAAGAACACTTCTACCCCGAGGAACCCACCGTGCAGCCAGTTCTTATTAGCGTGATACACCACCACTGCCAAAACGGCAATCGCACGCAAGCCATCTAGGCCTGGCAAATACGAAATGGATTGCTGGGGGCGATTCACTTAACGAAGGTTATTTACAATTTCGGCCATCAGCGAGCCAGCCTCAGTTGGGTTGAGTCCAATCTTCACTCCGGCCATACGCAATGCGTCCATCTTGCCCTGGGCAGTTCCCTTGCCACCAGAAACAATTGCTCCTGCGTGGCCCATCTTCTTGCCTGCTGGCGCAGTAACACCCGCGATGTAAGCGCTCATTGGCTTCGTCACATGGTTGGTGATGAATTCTGCAGCTTCTTCTTCGGCTGATCCACCAATTTCACCGATCATGATGATGGCGTGTGTCTCTGGGTCTGCCTGAAACTCTGCCAAGCAGTCAACAAATGACGTTCCAGGAACTGGGTCGCCACCAATTCCAACACAAGTGCTTACGCCAATTCCTTGTTGCTTCAATTCGTACAACGCTTGATATGTGAGTGTTCCCGAACGCGAAACGATTCCAACGTTTGGACCAGATGCTGTTGGCAACTGCGCAATTTCTCCCGCAGTAATTCCAATGTTGCATTTACCCGGGCTAATAATGCCTGGGCAGTTTGGGCCAAGAAGTCGTGTTGCAGGAAAGTCGCGTTGCAATGTTGCATACACGCGTGCTTCGTCTTGAGCTGGAATTCCTTCGGTGATGCACACGACAAACCCGATGCCTGCTCGCGCGGCTTCAAGGATTGCTGCTGGAGCCGCTTTTGGTGGCACTGCAATAAATGATGCTGTTGCGCCTGTTGCCTTTACCGCATCTTCAACTGAGTCGAAAACAGGAATTCCTTCAACGTCTTGACCAGCTTTGCCAGGTGTTACTCCACCCACAACTTGAGTGCCGTATGCCTTGTTGCGCAGTCCGTGAAAACGTCCTTGTCCGCCGGTCAAACCTTGAACAATGACCTTGGTGTTTTGATCTACGAAAATTGCCATGACGGTTCCTTACTTTGCCAACGCGACAGCCGCGCGAGCAGCTTCGAGCATGGTTGGTCGACTGGTGAGCTGTGAATCTGGAAT
>JBJOOQ010000063.1:0-7114 GCA_046051205.1 Actinomycetota bacterium | reverse complement strand
TAAGTCGTAACCCAACACATTCGCCATACCGCGAATTACTGGCATTAAGCCAGCACATGCACGTAGAAGCGTTGACTTGCCCGCGCCGTTTGGCCCTTGCAACAACACAATTTCATTTCTCTCAATACGCAAAGTCACGCCTGCCAATGCTGGATACCCGTTGTCCCGTGAACTTCGGTGGTCGCTTTTCAATAAATGCTTCTCTACCTTCGCGCGCATCATCACTTGCCAGCGCTTGCTCGCGACACGCAGTAACCAAAGCATCAATAGACGGCTCGCCTGCGCTCGACTCCAACGCAACCTTGTGACCGCGAATAGTGAGTGGCGCAAGCTTGGCAATGTCACTAGCCCAAGCAAGCGCATCATCAAGAGTTCCCAATCGTTGGATTGAACCCATACGTGAAAGTTCTTCAGCCGAATAGTTACTTGCTGTGAGCAACATATTCCGCGCAACCGGCCATGAGAATTCGCGCACGATGCGTTCAATGGTCCAATGGTTCACCACTAAACCCAATTTCGCTGCGGGAACGCCGATGACACTTGTTGGTGTTGCAACTCGCACATCGCAAGCAACAACAAGTTGCGCTCCAGCGCCAAGTGCCGGACCATCAATGGCAGCAATGGTCACGCATGGAAGTTGCGTGAATCCGCGAAGCACTTCATTCAACGTTTCGTGAAATACATCTTCTCGAACGCCTGCCAAGTCGGCCCCAGCGCAAAAGGCTGGTGCAGTCCCCGTGAGTACCAAGGCCCGTATTTTGCGTTTTTCAGCTTCAACCTGGGCTTCGCGAATCAGTTGGAGCGACTCAAGATCTACGGCATTCCTGCGCTCAGGTCGGTTCAGGGTGAGCAGAGCCACATTGTCACGCCAATCAACAAGTACAGCACCCTTGCTCATTGTTGACCCCTGCGATCTACCATGAGTTGCAAGGATATGACTTCCGCCCCTCAACCCTCTAAAGATGCCAAGACTGTTGATGTTTCAGGCGACCCTGTCCGCGTTCGGCGTGCAGTAATCGATCGCTGGACCAGGCTCGCCAAGCGTGTGGGCTACCTCAGTTTTGGAGTATCGATCGTCGCGGTTTTCACCGGTTTAGCAACTTCGTTCACACCGCTTGTTGGCCAACTTGCAACGGGTGGACTTGTTATTGGCTCAATCCTTCTTGCACCATCCATTGTTCTCGGTTACGCAGTTAAAGCCGCCGAGAGAGAAGATCGCCTTAACGGCAACTAATTGATCGACTAACACATGGCACTTCGACTCCCCGCAATTGAACGCAAAGAGCAAGTACTCGATGTTGCCTTGACCGTGTTTGCCGTAAAAGGTTTTCACGACACATCCATGAACGACATCGCCGAAGCGGCCGGTGTCACGAAGCCGGTGGTGTATCAACACTACGAATCTAAGCGTGCATTGTTTCTGGCAATCATTGACCATGTTGGTGATCGCATGATTGACGTATTAACGGCAGCAACGAGTGGGCTCACTGATGGTCAAGATCAAGTTGAAGCAGGAATGGTTGCATTCTTCAAGTGGGTTGAGCGCGACAAAAACGCATTTAAGTTTTTGTTCGACAGCGGAACACAAAACGACGAAGAATTCACTGTTGCAATTCGCAAAGTGCTCGATCGCTCCGCTGAGGCAATTGCTCCATTGATCGCCATTGACTTAGACCCAATTCATGTACGCACGCTTGCCCACGGTGTTGCAGGCGCAAGCGAAGGGGTCGCACGCTTTCTCATTAACAACAACATCTCCTTCAATGGCGAACAAATAGGTAAACAAATCGCCAACCTTTTGTGGGCGGGCTTACGCGGAGTCGACTCGGAGTAACCTGACACTCATGGCGCACCCCGGCGAACACCACCCAGCATTTGAAGAATACTGCGAATGCATTTTTGAACTTCGCGAGGACCACTTAGACGTCATTCAGGCACGCGTTGCAGAGAGGCTCGATGTCTCGCGACCATCAGTTTCCGAAATGATTAAGCGCATGGAGACCGAAGGTCTTATTCGTTTGCGCGGCACCCGAATTGTGCTTACTCCACAAGGCGAGAAGCTCGCTGAATCTGTTGTTCGTAAACATCGCACAGCCGAACGCTTCCTCACCGACATTCTTGGTCTTCCATGGGCACTTGCCCACCACGAAGCATGCAAGTGGGAACACGTGATCAGTCCCGATGTTGAAGATGCGATCACTCGCCTGCTTGGCAATCCAACAACATGCCCACACGGCAACCCAATTCCTGGCTCTAACTACATGGAAGAACCAACTCATCCACTCGTTGACGTACATGTTGGTTCTGCATTTACGGTTTCACGTATTCCCGAAGAACTCGAATATGCCCCAGGAATGCTGGAGTTTCTTGAATCAGCTCAACTCACTCCTGGCGTAACCGGCACGGTCACTGCTTCAGCCGCAGACGGTTCAGTAACGGTTCGTTTGCATGAAACCGAAATCAACATCACTTCGTTTGCCAGCAATCGAATTCTTGTCCGCGCATGAAAATAGCCACTCGCATCTCCCTTGTTGTGCTGGCAATGTTTTCACTTGCTGCGTGTTCAACAACCATTGTTGATACTGCACCGACTACAACGCTCGTACCGCCAACCACAGTGGTTCCATCAGGAACTGCAACCGAGCTGTTTGATCAATTGCAAACCACTGTTGGCGAATTGTCAAAAGCGATTAGCGACAGCGACCGTGCCATGGCAAAGGTCAAGCTTGCAGAAATTGAAGAGATTTGGAAGGTTCTGAAACCACAAATTGCAGAACGCGGCGATCAATTCATACAAGACATGCAACGCATTATCGACCTTGCAATTTCTTCAATTGAGCGCAACCGACCAGCCGATGCCGACAAGTCGCTGCGCTTCCTCTCGCTCGTAATTGAAACGCTGTAACTAACTAGTTACCGGTCATCGCTGCAGGCAAGTCGCGATGATGCACAACCGTAAGTCGTTGTGTTGAACGAGTGAGCGCAACATAGAGCGCGCGTAATCCATGTTCTTGTGCTGCAACTATTGCGGCAGGTTCTACAACCACCACACCGTCAAGTTCCAAGCCCTTCACCACACTGACCGGAACGACAGTCAGTCGCGTATCGAGTGCGGTGTTGTTCGCACGACCGTGTTGTACACCTTCGCGAGTTAGCACCGCCGAAACCGATTCGGTCATTGCGTCTGGACACACAATGGCCACGTTGCCACCGTTGACGTTTTCCATCATCAATCGTGTTTGAGCAACGACATCGTCAAGCAATCGTTCTGCGGATGTTGATCGAACAATGTCTGGCCCAAATTCTCCCTCGCGAACGGATTGCGGCGGAATAAGCGACGGTGCCGCAACTGCCAACACTTTGTCGGCAAGCGCCATAATCTGAGCTGGAATGCGATACCCAACAGACAGGTTGATGATCTTTGCTTCCTTCTTTGTTGGCAGGTAACGCAACAGGTCTTGCCAGTCATTTGGTGCAAATGCTCCTGTTGCCTGCGCCAAGTCGCCAACCACCGTCATTGCTCCATTGAGCGAACGCCTATTCATCATGCGCAATTGCATAGGCGTGAGGTCTTGCACTTCGTCAATGATGATGTGCCCATACAGGCGCATTTCATCTGTTTCATCAATTCGACCGCTTTTGCGTGGTCGTGGACCAATTAACGACAGCACTTCATCGAGCAGTGCAACATCGCTTTCAGCCCAATGCACTTCAGCCAGTGATGCACTGCGCTCACGAACCAGCAATGGCCATTCTCGTTCTTTCAACACATCTTGTGCGGCAGAGCGCACCAGTGCTCGCGAACCATATAAATCGTGCAGCACTTCGCTGGGGCTAAGCACTGGCCACATACGAATAATGGCAGCGCGGAATTCTGGAATGTCGCGCAGGCTGTCGCGCAATGCCTCAAGATCAATTTCCTCGCGCTTGCTCGTTGCGGCCATTGCCGCAACCACTTCCGTTTCTACCCATCGTGCTGCGGCATTGTGTCGGCGATAACGACGACGCGCGTCACGAATAATGCGTGATGACTCGGTTACCCGAAGTCGCAAGTATTCGGCACCAAACGGAATCACCAAGTCTTCGCGCAATGGACGTTCGCGATCGCGCACTGCTGCAGCAATGAACTTCGACATGCGAATGTCACCCTTGACGTGTTTTGTTTCGTCGTCTTCAACTAAACCAACACGATGGCCAGGAACAAGGTCGGCAAGCACTACCTGTTGAACACCTGCTTCACCAAGCGAAGGAAGTACCTGCTCGATGTATCGCAAGAACACTCGGTTAGGACCGACAACTAGGACGCCTTGATCTTCGAGCGGGAATCGATAGGTGTACAACAAATACGCAGCACGGTGCAAAGCAACAACGGTTTTTCCAGTTCCTGGTCCACCTTGCACGACCAACACACCGCTTTGCGGTGCGCGAATGATTTGATCTTGCTCCGACTGAATGGTGGCAACAATGTCGCCGAGTTGCCCGGTGCGACCACGTGACAGCGCGGAAATGAGTGTGCTGTAACCGCGTAGTCCGGTTCCGTCGTGTTTCACTCCTGCTTGCGGGTCGCCACCTAGTCCTTCATCATGACCAAGGCCTAAGTGACCTTCGCCGAACAATTCATCTTCAATGCCTTGCAACTGTTGACCGTGTACCGAAAAGTGACGACGTCGAGCAAGACCCATGGTCTCGCGACCCGTCGCGCGATAAAACGGTTCGGCAACAGGTGCACGCCAGTCCACCACAACCGGTTCGCGAGCTTCATCGGCAACCGCCAAGCGACCGATATGAAAGCTTTCAATTTCGTCAGGTGTTTCAGCAATGCGATCAATCCGACCAAACACCAACGCCGCATCACCCAAGTCCAATGTGGTCAAACGCTGCAGCAGTTGCTCATCAAATGCATTGCGTTCGTAACGGGCTTGGAAGGTGCCGCCCGTATTGGCTTCGTTCAGGTCACGAATACGCCAAGCGTCCTTGCGGCTCTTATCCAGGCAGGCGTAGGCATGGTCGATATAGGCCTGCTCGGCGGGAAGGTCTGGGTGTTGTTGGCTCATTTTGGGGCTCATCAACTCTACCGTCAGAACCGAACCGCCGATTTTTGAAATTTCCGCGTATTTGGCAGTATCCACATACACAGTTCGTCCACATCACTATTGGCAATTCCTGCATCGGCGGAGGCAGACATGTCCAAATCATTCATGCGGCATTTGCGCGTTGCGCTACCAGCAGTCGTTCTTGCAACAAGTTGTGCGACACCAAGCGATGAACTCACCTTCATCACCGTGGCAACAACATTGCCAGCATCAAACAAGTCGACAACCACGACTATTGCGGCAAGTGAACGCGTTGAGTCTGTAGTAACGAACAACACCGACACCATCAATCGTGTTGTGCGCGACTTCAGTCGTATTTATGAAGAGCGTGCGCAATGTGGCAGAACCCCTGAACAATGCCCCATTAACGAAATGACCGTGAAAGGCAGTTCGCTGCACAGCTCGCTCACGGAAATCATGAATGAACGCATCGTTGGAAACCTGTACACGCGCAGCGACGCAGGAAAGTTACGCGTCCGTATCGAATCGGTGGAAATAATCAGCACCAACCGCGCAACTGTGCACACATGCATCTTTGACTCGGTAGTGCTGTTCGATTCTGGTCAGATCGACGGCGCTGCCGACGACATCGTGTTTGACGATTCGGTGATTTCGGCATTCATGGTGTGGAACGTGCAACTCGACAACGGCACATGGAAGTGGGTTTCTTCCACAGCCACACAACGAAAGATCGGAGGAGACATATGCGGATTCGCAAACTAGCGATCGCAGCACTTGTCACATGTATAGGAGCAATGCCAAGTGAAGTGCATGCAGGCGACTCAATTGGCGGCAGCAGCACGAGCAGCACCGGGATTAACGGCAACCAGATCATGGCGGGCATTCAATTTGGTGCAACGCCAGGAAGTTCTGGCGCAACCGAAGACTGCGAATGGTCACTGGCAATCCCTCACGATTCGCACACGGGCAATCAAACCATGGTGCAAAAAGTTTCTGGAGGCATGAGTTATCGCCTCTTTGAATACACCTGCCTCGATCGCACTCCTGCAACAACGTTCCATTGGATTCCGCAAGTGTCCACCACACAACTTGCACAGCAAGCAGCATCGGTGGTGTACGACAACATTCCCGCACCATGGGGGAACTTTGCGCCACCCGCTCAGCGCGGTGTCGTGAAACTTGGAACATGGTTTTGGGTGAATCCATTGATGTGGGTTCCAGTTAGTGCAACTGCAGGTGTGCCTACGCCTGCTGGTTACATCTCGGTCACCACTACTGCAACTCCGAAGAAACTCATTTTTGATCCAGGCGATGGAGCGCTCGGCTCCGGGCCTGTTACTTGCGATGGACCAGGACTTCCATGGATAGAAATTTTTGGAGACCGCATGAACAGCAAATGCATGTACACCTATTCACACTCGTCATCGATGCATCCATCTGGAGTATTTCCCGCAAAACTTTCGGTGCAGTGGCACGTCTCGTACACCACAAACCTTGGTGCTCGCGGAGCAATTGGCGACTTTACGTTTGCCGCAAGCCATCAACTACTTGTTCGCGAAGTGCAGGCTTTGGTTACCCGCTAAACATCGGTCGTTGCAATTGCCCCAGATTTCGCATCGAGCACTCGAAGTAAATCGGATGGCGCAACTTCTAAGTCAAGGCCACGACGACCACCACTAACAAAAATGGTGGGATAGTCACTTGCCGATTCATCCACAACGGTGAGAAGTTTTTTCTTCTGTCCGAATGGGCTAATGCCGCCAACTACATAACCTGTAATTCGTTGCGCATCATTTGCGGGCACCATTTCACACCGCTTCACCCCAAGAACAAGCGCTAGCGATTTCAATGACAATTGAGAACTCACGGGGACTATGGCAACAACTGCAGATTTCTCCGACTGCGCAAGCAGAGTCTTAAACACTCGCGATTCCTCTACTCCGAGCGCATGTGCTGCTGCCCTTCCATACCCAAGTTCCTCAGCATCGAGGAGGTCATGATCAAAGGCATGAACGGCAAACTCAACGCCGCTTCGCTCAAGCATCACCATGGCTGGAGTT
>JBJOOQ010000062.1:0-6950 GCA_046051205.1 Actinomycetota bacterium | reverse complement strand
GAGCCCCTTTCTGACCTACTTGCCCAGTGCGGGCTCAGTTGGAAAATCGGGGCTTAGGTCCGTATCATTAGCACTCGCACTCGTTGAGTGCTAATCGAAAAATCAACCGCGTGAACCACTCGGAACACGCCACACGGAGGACCTCACATATGAACTTGAAGCCCCTAGACGACCGCATTGTGGTCAAGCCAAGCGAAGCAGTGCAGACCACCGCATCTGGTCTCGTTATTCCAGACACCGCCAAAGAGAAGCCACAACAGGGCACCGTTCTTGCAGTTGGACCTGGCCGTTGGAGCGATGACGAAGGCAAGCATTTCGCACTCGACATCAAAGTTGGCGACGTAGTTCTGTACAGCAAGTACGGCGGAACCGAAGTCACCCACGGTGGAGACGACCTTCTTATTCTCACCAGCCGCGACGTACTCGCAGTTGTTGCCTGATTTAACCATTTACCTCCAACACGCAAAGGACCAAAACAAACATGGCCAAGCAATTGAAGTTTGACGAAGAAGCACGCCGCGCTCTTGAAGCCGGTGTGAACAAACTCGCCGACGCAGTAAAAGTGACACTCGGACCTAAGGGTCGCAACGTAGTGCTCGACAAAAAGTTCGGCGCACCAACCATTACGAACGACGGTGTGTCGATCGCAAAGGAAATTGAACTCGAAGATCCATTCGAGAACATGGGTGCTCAACTTGTTAAAGAAGTTGCAACCAAGACCAACGACGTAGCTGGTGACGGAACAACAACCGCAACTGTTATTGCACAAGCAATGGTGCAACACGGAATGCGCAACGTTGCTGCCGGTGCAAACCCAATGGGTTTGAAGCGCGGTATCGAAAAGGCAGTTGCTGCAGCAGTTGAGTCAATCAAGGCACAAGCAAAAGAAGTTGACGACAAGGGCGACATCGCCAACGTTGCAACTATTTCTGCAGCAGACGCATCAATCGGCAAGGTAATTGCTGATGCGATTGACAAGGTTGGCAAAGACGGCGTAGTAACCGTTGAAGAGAGCAACACATTCGGAACAGAACTTGAGTTCACCGAAGGTATGCAATTCGACAAGGGCTACCTCTCGCCATACTTCGTCACCGACACCGACCGTCAAGAAGCAGTTCTTGAAGATCCGTACATCTTGTTTAACGCAGGAAAGATCGCAACCGTGCAGGCAATGTTGCCAGTACTCGAAGGCGTCATGAAGACCGGCCGCCCGTTGCTCATCATTGCTGAAGACGTAGAAGGCGAAGCGCTTGCGACACTTGTTGTCAACAAGATCCGCGGAACCTTTAACTCAACCGCAGTGAAGGCTCCAGGCTTCGGCGATCGCCGCAAGGCAATGTTGCAAGACATGGCAGTGCTCACTGGTGGACAGGTCATCAGCGAAGAAGTTGGACTTAAGTTGGAGAACGTGTCGCTCGACCTTTTGGGTCGTGCAAAGCGCGTCATCATCAACAAGGACAACACCACCATCGTTGACGGCCATGGCGCCAAAGACGAAGTGGCTGGCCGCATCAACCAAATCAAGGCTGAAATCGACAACACCGATTCCGATTGGGACCGCGAGAAGTTGCAAGAGCGTTTGGCCAAGTTGGCTGGCGGTGTTGCAGTCATCAAGGTAGGCGCAGCAACCGAAGTTGAACTGAAGGAAAAGAAGCACCGCATTGAAGACGCCGTTTCGGCAACTCGTGCAGCAATCGAAGAAGGCGTGGTCGCCGGTGGCGGTACCGCACTCATTCGTGCTCGTCCAGCAGTACTCAAAGTTGTTGAATCACTCAAGGGTGACGAAGCAACTGGTGCACGCAGCGTGTACGACTCGTTGACGGCTCCTGGTCGTCACATCGCCGACAACGCAGGTTTGGAAGGCGCAGTTGCCATCCAACGTGTGGAGTCAGAGAAGGGCAACATTGGTCTCAATGCTGCAACTGGCGAATACGTCGACATGGTGAAAGCCGGAATCATCGACCCAGCCAAGGTGACTCGTGCAGCGTTGCAAAACGCAGCATCAATCGCCGCACTGGTCATCACCACGGAATGCCTCGTAGCTGACAAGCCAGACAAGAATGGCGGAGCAGCAGGCGGCGGTATGCCAGGTGGCGGAATGGGAATGATGTAAATCGTTTTCCCAAACGAACATCAAATAGTCGAAAATGCCTCGGGCGAAAGCCCGAGGCATTTTCATTTCTCTTCTAGTGTGTGTAGCTATGGCAAATAACGGTCGCGGATTTTGGATGCACCAATTTGTGGAGTATTTCATCGCTGGCGGACTTGTCATGATGTCGGCGCAGTTGAAAGAGCCAGCTATCCCTGCCGCAATGGGTCTCATTATGTTGGTCAACACCGCGATCACCGATGGTTTGTTCAGTGCGTTCAAATGGATCAGCCGTGGAGTGCATCGCGTGATCGATTGGCTCATCATCATCGCTTGCCTGGTGCTGTCATTCGTTGCTGACATTGAAACGAATGGACGACTTGCGCTGCTTGGAGTTGGTGTTGTGCTCGGTGTCATTGTTCTTGGTACCAACTTTGCGAAGCGTGGTGCGCAAACAGAACCTCGTCGTTAGGCTGTTCGCATGGGCTTCACAACACCAGCACCCGATCTTGAGAAAATTCGCACAGCATGGGAAACCTGGGAGCGTGGCGAAGAACAACCAGGCAAGACGCTTGCAAACTTGAAGACCGCTGGTCTCGATGAAGTAATTCGCCAGCTACTTGCAAGTGGCTGGACTCCTCAAGCGTAAGTTCGCAACATGGTTCGCGCTGGCGGCGATCAGAGCATTCCGCGGCCGGCAGCAGTGTGGGTGCGTCCCACCAATCCATTTGCTCGGTTAGACCACTCATCGCTTCGCAGCACGCCAGATTTACTTGGACGTTTGCAGCGCTTCACCAACACTCTCGAGCAGTCGCCGCCGCCTGAAGGCTCGCGCGCATCTGCAGTGTTGGTGCCCATTTTTGATGGACCAAGTGGGCCAGAAGTTGTGCTCACCCGCAGGTCGAAAGCGCTCACGAACCACAAAGGGGAAGTGTCGTTTCCTGGCGGGCGAGTAGATGAGGGTGAAACATTCGTTCAGGCTGCTATTCGAGAAGCCTATGAAGAGATCAATCTTGACCCGTCGCATGTGCAAGTGATTGGCGAGATGAGTGCGTTGTCAACATATGTCAGCAATAGCCACATTGTTCCTGTGCTTGCATATTTGGAAACACCGCCTTCAATGAACGCAGTGAATGCAGAAGTTGACAGGGTGTTCTCTGTTGCACTTGCCGACTTGGTGCGTGACGACACCTATGTTGAAGAACACTGGGGGACGCCGCCGAATCAATATCAGATTCACTTCTTCCATTTAGATGATGAAACAGTGTGGGGAGCAACAGGAAAAATGCTGCATCAACTCATCAACATTGCAGTCTTGAAAGAGTGGGCGTAAAGCGCTAACCACCTGTTGCGCGAACCGCAACATAAAACGTTTCCGCCCACATGAGGCAGCGAATTTTTCGGGTTCGTACTTGTGGTGCACACGAAGACTCCAAGTCGCGATGGAATTGTTCATCGAGTTTCGTGCGTACTATTTCGTTGAACTGGCCAAGCCTCTTTGTGTTGCGGTACCCAAAGTCATGACGCACACATGCATGCGTGAAGTTGAACGAACGTCCTTCGTTTCCAACTACAGGTGCAGAGCAACCGTCGGTTGTCCAATCAAGAAATGGGTAGGCCCGCTTTAGTGAAAACTTTTCGCGGGTAAATGTCCTGAAATCAACATCAAACATCACGTAACTCACCGCTTCGATTGGAGTTTCAAAAACAGGGGGAGTGATGCGATGAGGAATATGGACGGTCAGCAGGCTCGTGACCGCAACGAGCGAAGTGAGCATGAAGCCCATCGCTGCTGCTTTCTCTTAGTGGTGAATCACCACATGTGTGCGCCGTGCAACTACACGGGAAACCTATTTTGAGCGAATTGCTTTCAACACATTGGCCATCTCAATTGCGCCAACTGCGGCTTCCTCGCCTTTGTTTCCTGCACCAGGACCAGAGCGCTCCACAGCTTGTTCAATGTTTTCAACCGTAAGCACAGCGAAACCAATTGGCATTCCGGTTTCTAATTGGATTTGTGCGATGGAATCGGCAACAGGGCCAGCTACATATTCGAAGTGTGCGGTCTCGCCGCGAATAACTGCGCCCAGTGTGACAAGCGTGTCGTAGCGGCCAGTTACTGCCATTGCTTTTGTCGTTACAGGAATTTCGTATGCACCAGGAACCCATGCGATGTCAATGTCGGATTCGGCAACGCCATGGCTTGCGAGTCCGCGCTTTGCGCCATCAAGTAGTGCGCTGACAATGAATTCATTGAATCGCGAGCACACAATTCCGACGCGTAGTCCCTTGCCGTCTTGTGATCCTTCAAATGTGGTCATGATGTTCTCCTTATTTTCCTGAAATGTCTGATGAGTCAAAAACGTGGCCCATGCGCTCACGCTTAGTGCGCAAATATGCTTCGTTTTCTGGTGTTGGATCAATGCTGAGCGGAACGCGTTCCACAATGCTCAAGCCGTATCCAGCAATGCCGCCGTATTTAGCTGGGTTGTTAGTCATGAGGCGAAGTTCGCGAGCACCAAGGTCGGCGAGAATTTGCGCACCAATTCCATACTCACGACTGTCAACAGGAAGTCCAAGTTCGGTATTGGCATCAACGGTGTCGAAGCCTTCGTCCTGCAACGAGTACGCGCGAATCTTGTGACCGATTCCAATGCCGCGTCCTTCATGGCCACGCAAGTACACCACAACACCTTTACCTGCTGCATCAATTTGTTGCATGGCTGCAGCAAGTTGAGGTCCACAGTCGCAGCGCTTGCTACCAAACACGTCGCCAGTTAAACACTCGCTGTGTACGCGAGTAAGTACAGGTGCACCGTCACTCACGTCACCCTTCACGAATGCAAGGTGCTCAATGCCGTCGATGGTGCTCTTGTACGCAACACAGGTAAAGCCACCCCATTCAGTTGGCACCGTTGCAGATCCCACGCGCTCAACAAGGCGCTCATGATGGCGACGGTATTCAACAAGGTCGGCGATAGAGGAGAGCAATAGGTTGTGTTCGGCACAGAACTTGCGAAGGTCGGGCAAACGCGACATGGTGCCATCATCATTTTGAATCTCGCAAATGATTCCAGCAGGCTGCAAACCAGCAAGGCGAGCAAGGTCCACTGCAGCTTCAGTGTGTCCGGCACGCTTCAGCACACCGCCTTCGCGAGCACGCAATGGAAAGATATGTCCTGGGCGGGCAAATGCCGAGTGCGAAATATTTGGGTCGGCAAGTCCGCGCAATGTTGCGGCGCGGTCTGCCGCCGAAATTCCTGTTGTTGTGCCTTCAAGTAGGTCGACCGAAATGGTGAAGGCCGTGCGGTGACTTTCCGTGTTGTTATCCACCATGAGAGGGAGTCGAAGGTCATCACAGCGTTCGCCCGACAATGGGGCAACGACAACGCCAGAAGTGTGGCGCACAATGAATGCGATCTTCTCTGCTGTTGCGAACTGCGCGGCCATGATGAGGTCGCCTTCGTTCTCGCGGTCTTCGTCGTCCACCATGACAATCATTTCGCCACGCGCAATTGCGGCAACGACATCTTCAATTGGTGACATTTCAACCTGTTTGTTGCTCATTTGGGGTCCTTTAGTTGAGATTCGGTTCGAGAATGATTTCAATATCGCCGTCAAGATTGGTGGTTGACACCACGCGTCCGCGCCACATGTCGGCCATGGTTGCTGCTGCTGGGCCTGCAAAAATTCCTGCGGCGTTGTCGCCGCCAGCAATTACTGGTGCGATGTGCATGACGTATTGGTTAATGAGGCGTTCGCGATGAAATGATGCAGCAACTCGCGCGCCACCTTCAACAAGCAACTGCACAACGCCTTCGTTGCCAAGAGTGTCAAGTAGGTCGGTAAGTGAACCGGTCCATTGCGTGCATGGATGAACGTTTGCTTGCGGATCGATGTTTCCCAGCACAATGCGACGCGGAGATGGCCCGTGAACATCGCGCACTGTTAATGACGGGTTGTCGGCGCGAACTGTGCCAGCACCGACAACAATTGCATCGCTTTCTGCGCGTAACTGATGCACTCGCTTACGCGCAGTTTCACCAGTAATCCATTGACTCGAACCATCGGCTGCCGCAATGCGACCGTCAATGGTGCTTGCCATCTTCAACACAACAAATGGTCTGCCCGTTGAACGATGATGCAGATACGGCGCAAGTTGTGCGCGCACTTCGTGTTCAAGCACGCCTACATCGACCGTGATGCCAGCATTGCGCAGTTGTTGCACACCACTTCCAGAAACTTTCGTGTCTGGATCAAGCGTGCCAACGACAACGCGACTAACACCAGCTTTGATGATTGCTTCCGTGCATGGGCCAGTGCGACCAGTGTGGCTGCACGGTTCAAGAGTTGAATACAACGTTGCGCCAACAGCGTTCTTTCCAGCAGCGCTTAGCGCTACGACTTCGGCGTGTGCGTTACCGGGCTCAAGTGTTGACCCAGTAAACACTTCGCCACTAGGCAAAACAACAACAGCGCCAACCCACGGGTTTGGGCGCGAACGCAGACGTGCATCATTGGCAGTGGTGACTGCCAAGCGCATGTGCTGTTCGTCGAGTGTGTTCACGTGTGTTGCCCTTTAGTTGTCGCGCAGTTTGAACAACGCGCAGGGCAGAGCGAAGACGACAAAAGCAACACCGGCATGAGCGAACGCACCGCAAGAAGCGGTTCGTGCAAACGCAAGCGCAACCTTCGCCTTCCTGCTCCCATCCGGACTCTGACCGTCGGCTCTGGAATTTCACCAGATCAGCCCCACGATTGCTCGTGGGGGTCGCGGGCTTTCACCGCCGGTAGGGGATTTCACCCAACCCTGCAAGAAGTACTCACATTGCTATGTGGGTAACAGGATATCGGCGTTATT
>JBJOOQ010000061.1:0-7137 GCA_046051205.1 Actinomycetota bacterium | reverse complement strand
GAAGCAGGTCCCAAGGGTTGGGCTGTTCGCCCATTAAAGCGGTACGCGAGCTGGGTTCAGAACGTCGTGAGACAGTTCGGTCCCTATCCTCCGCAGCCGAAAGTGATTTGAGGAAGGCTGTCCCTAGTACGAGAGGACCGGGACGGACGGAGCTCTGGTGTGTCAGTTGTCCTGCCAAGGGCACGGCTGATTAGCCACCTCCGGAAGGGATAACCGCTGAAAGCATCTAAGCGGGAAGCCCGTTCCAAGATGAGATCACTCATGCAGTCAATGCAGTAAGGCCCGTGGCGAGATCACCACGTTGATAGGCCGGAAGTGTACAGATGGCAACATCTTTAGCTGACCGGTACTAATCGGCCGAGGGCTTGGATTTATGCTCGTGCTTGCTCTGGAGTCCTTGAGACTCGAACGCGATATTCATCGTGTACGTCTCAACTGACAATAGATTTCTGGTGGCCTTAGCGACGGGGACACACCCGTTCCCATTCCGAACACGGCAGTTAAGCCCGTCAGCGCCGATGGTACTTGGGGGTAGACCCCCTGGGAGAGTAGGACGCCGCCAGATTTAATTTGAACAAAAGCCTCACGCGAAAGCGTGGGGCTTTTGTCGTTTATGCCCACAATCATTATTGATTTGGTTCAATTTGGTGTGAACGTTCCGGTGTTGTAGTCTCACGCCGAATTACATCGTTGTGACGGTAGTATTGATGGGTGCCTACACCAGACAGAAGCGGTCCGCGTCGCCCAAGACGAGATAGTGATTCAGCCCGTCCAGCTCGCCCAAGTGGCGCTGGAGCCAGAGGCCCTCGTCGTGACGATTCACGACCTTCCCGTCCACGTCGCGATGACGATCGTCCAAGTCGTCCTCGTAGTTTTGACTCTGACCGTCCAGCACGTCCGCGTCGTGATGATGACCGACCAAGTCGTCCGCGCAGTTTTGACTCTGATCGTCCAGCACGTCCACGTCGTGACGATGATCGTCCAGCCGGTCGCGGTCGTCCGTCATCGGGTCGTCCATCATCTGGTCGTCCTTCAGCAGGTGGCAGGTTTGCCGATCGCGATTCGCGTCCAAGTCGTCCACGTGGCGATGATGATCGTCCGAGTCGCGCACGCAGTTTTGATTCCGATCGTCCAAGTCGTCCGCGTCGTGATGATGACCGTCCACCAACACGTGGTCGCTTCGGTGATCGTCCAGATCGTCCGTCACGTCCACGCAGTGATGATGATCGTCCAGCCGGTCGTGGTCGTCCTTCATCGGGTCGTCCGAGTTCAGGTCGTCCGTCAACAGGCGGTCGGTTTGGTGATCGCGATTCGCGTCCAAGTCGTCCGCGTCGTGATGATGATCGTCCACGCAGTTTCGATGATCGTCCAGCGCGTCCACAAACCGATGCGCAGCGTCGTGCCGATCAGGTTCGTTCCCGCACTGGTGGACGACGCAATGATCGCGATGCAGCACCACGCAATGATCACCAGCAAGAGCGTTGGAATGATGAAGGTTCAACACGTGCACCACGTCGTGGATCGGGTAGTCGCGACAACGATGCACCAATCCATTTGGAGCGTGACGAGAAGCGCGCATCAGCGCCAGCTCTTGCACACGTAGAAGCAACTGTTGGCAAAAAGATCGCTGGCATTGTTGGCGATCAAGCCGCAAAACGCCTCATTGGCAAGCTTGCTCTTGCACTTGATGCTTTTGAAAAGGGTCGTTACCAAGACGCAAAGCGCATCATCATTCCAATCACACGCGAGTGTGAGGGAGTGCATCTCATTCATGAGATCGCTGGCTTGTCGCTGTACCGCTTAGGCCAGTGGCGCGATGCTGCTGATCACCTAGAAAAGGCACGCGCTGCAATGCCTGCTTCAACCTTGAACCACCCAGTTCTTGCCGACTGTTATCGCGCGCTGATGCGTTATGAAAAGGTCGACGAATTGTGGAAGGAATTGAAGGATGCTTCACCGGATCCTGCAATTGTTGCCGAGGGTCGCATCGTTGCCGCTAGCGCGCAAGCAGATAAGGGCGACATTCAAAATGCCGTTCGCATTATGCAGCAGACCAAGAAGGATCCAGCGAAGGTTCGTGAACACCACTTACGTGAGTGGTACGTGCTTGCAGATTTGTATGACCGTTCAGGCGATGTAATCAATGCGCGCGAATGGTTCAAGAAGATTGCGCATAACGATCCAGACTTCTCGGATATCCGCGATCGCCTTTCGGCAATCGGTTCGCACTAACGCGTTTTCATCTCCCGCAGTACGAACCCTGTTCGTAGCTTCGGCGTAAAGAATGTCGATTTCGGTGGCATGAGCAAACCTTCGTTTGCTGTGCGCTGAATTTCGGCAACACTGACTGGACGAATGAGGATTGCGGCTGTCGCGTCACTGGTTTGCAACTCGTGCTGAACCTCTGTGACTCCGTGCTGGTAGCGAACTTCGTGTTGCACATTGGACAGTGCGTGTTCAAGATAAGCGCTATCAAGGTTTCGCACGCCAGTGAATTTTTCGGCGATCGGTGTGAGCCAGTGTGTTCGTCCGGTTTTCGCAACTAGGCATAGCGAACTGCGTTCATTCATCTGCGACAACGTTGTCGACCCAACTGGATCAGCGTCGGTGATGGTAAAGAATGGCGAAAGTGCTGCAGCTAAATCTTTATATGCGATGCCTTCGTATAAGCGGTGAATAGCGGCAACGCTGAGTTGCTCGTCTATGAGCTCGTTCACGTATGTCATGGTGAGTTCGGCGCCCGACGACTTGCTGTCTAGACGTTCGCGCGTTTCATCGCGATAGGTACGGCTGATGGCGTAGCGGTGATGACCGTCTGCAATCACAACCGGGTGCGACGAGATCGCAGAGGAGATTGCCGCAATACGGGCGCCATCTGCAACACGCTCAACAATGTGGATGACTCCAAGGTCATCTACAACGCTGCCAACAAGTTCGCCGGGTTCGGAAAGCAACGTTGACAGACCATTTGCAAGTGATAGTCCCCATACAGGAGACAAGTTGGCGTCGGTTGCGCGCGTGAGTTCGAGGCGGTCGGTTTTGGCTTTTGGGGTAGTGCGTTCATGAGGCAGTACGCCACCAGCGCCCTCATCAACTACCTCTAGGGCTCCGATAACGCCAATAACGTTGCGTGGTTTCCCTGTGGAGTCGGTGAACTGCATGCGATACAGCGTGAACGACGGAACATCGTCGCGCACCATAACGCCGTTGCTAATCCACTGGGTGAGTACCGATGCAGCATGCTCGTAGGCATTTCCAGATGGTGCCAATGGCATATCGATGTGAACAATGTTGTTCTCATGCTTATTCGCCAAGGCCAAGCGGTCGGTGTCTGAGAGCACGTCGTACGGTGGCGAGCAGACATCATTCAGTTCGAAATTGCTCCCATAACGGAGCGCCTGAAAAGGTTCAAAACGAGGCACAATTACAGTGTGCCATTGAAGCCAGCAATTTTGTGCGATCTAGATGGGGTTGTGTGGCTCATGCATAAACCGATCTCCGGTTCAGTAGATGCAATTCACAGAATGCGGGATGCTGGTCATCGGGTGTTGTTTGTGACCAATAATTCGCACGCTTCTGCAACTGAACAGGCAACAGTTTTGGAGAGCATCGGGATTCCTGCCATTGGTCAGGTTGTTACAGCGTCACAATCAGCTGGTGCTCTGTTGAAGTCTGGAGAGCGTGTGTTGACGTGTGGCGGTCCGGGAGTGATGCAGGCCATTTCGGATGCTGGTGCAATCCTTGTTGGTAGGTCCGATGATCCTGAGTTGCCGATAGATGTTGAAGTTGACACGGTCGTGGTGGCATTTCATCGGACATTCGATTTTGCAGGTTTGACACGTTTGTCGGCGTCAATCCGAAACGGTGCGCGATTTATTGCTACGAATGATGACGCCACGTATCCGACACCCAATGGAGTCATCCCAGGTGGCGGTGCAATTGTTGCTGCAGTCGCAACTGCCAGCGGTGTGCAACCGGTAGTCGCTGGCAAGCCTTACGCGCCAATGGCAAATCTGGTGCGCAAAGTACTTGGTGTAAATGATTTGTCTGATGCGTGGATGGTGGGAGATCGAGTGTCAACAGATGGCGCTTTTGCTCAGACCCTCGGTTGTCACTTCGCGCACGTACGCAGCGGAGTGGCTCATACGCAAGATGAATTACAACATGTTGATTTCGAGGGAAATGACTTGGCTGCTTTTGCCGACTTCATTGTTGAGAAGTATCGCTAGAGCGTGAGTACTCGCAGAGTTCGTGTCGATGTCGCGCTCGTGCAGCGTGGACTTGCTGAAAGCGCCGATGCAGCGAGAGCACTAGTTGACGAAGGCGTGGTGCTTGCCAATGGTTCGGTAGTTATGACACACGGTCGGCAGGTGGCGCCGTCAGATGAGCTCTTGGTGAAACCCGTTGACCAATTCGTGTCGCGTGGCGGAATCAAGTTGGAGGCTGCGCTTGCTGCTTTCAATATTGACGTCAGTAATCAGCGCGCGCTTGATGCTGGAGCTTCTACCGGTGGTTTTACTGACTGTCTCCTACAACGCGGGGCAAGTGAAGTGATCGCTATCGATGTGGGTAAGTCACAGATGCACGAACGAATTGCAACAAATAGTCGCGTCGTCGTCATCGACACGTTTAATGTGCGTCAACTTGCTGATGACATTCAGGATTTACCGATCTCATTGCGCAGCGAGTTCGATCTCGTCGTTGCTGACTTGTCGTTCATTTCCTTGAAATCTGTCAGTCAGGCGCTCACGGCACGTCTATCGCGGTCGGGAAATCTGGTGGTCTTGGTGAAGCCCCAATTTGAGGCCACCAAGCTCGAGGTGGATAAGAGTCAAGGGGTAATTGCCGACCAAGCAATTCGTGACCGAGTTGTCGGGGAAGTGAATGAGTCCTTTGCAGAGCAAGGGTGGGTGGTGCACGGATGCATCGAATCGCCAATTCACGGTGCTGAGGGCAATGTTGAATATTTAGTCTGGTATAGGTTTGAGGCGTGATCATGTGGGAATCGGGTAGGTAATGGCGAACATATTTGTTGTCGCGCATCATTCGCGTACTGAGATTCCTGAATTGCTGTCAGATCTTCGACAGTGGGCGACACATCGCGGACACGAATTGTGGATGAATGACTTTGATGCGCAAGCACTAAACAGTCCAGAACTTGCGAATCCGCGTCACGCAATGGATGCCGACCTTGTTGTCAGCCTTGGTGGCGATGGAACAGTGCTACGTGCCGTGCACATGCTCGATGGCGCCCCGGTGCCAATTCTTGGCGTAAACGTAGGAACGCTTGGATACCTCACTGAGATTGATCCTGAAGAATTGATTGATGCATTGAATAAGTGGGAATCCGGCGTGTCGGGAACGGACTATGTCATTGACGCACGCATGATGTTGAGCGTCACCCTGCACAAGGCCGATCGTTCGGCATCCGTTTCTTTTCGCGCTTTGAACGAGGCCGTTCTCGAAAAGCATCAATCGGGTCACACCATTTGGTTGGACTTGGTTATCAACGGACAAGATTTTGCGCGCTATTCGGCCGACGGACTCATCGTTTCTACGCCAACGGGAAGCACCGCGTATTCCATGAGCGCTCGTGGCCCTGTAGTTTCGCCGCGGCATCGCGCGTTGCTGATCACTCCAGTGTCTCCACACATGTTGTTTGATCGTTCGCTCGTCCTCGACCCACATGAGTCGGTACACATCAAAGTCGTGGGAACTCGTCCAGTTGATTTAGCAATAGATGGTCGTGGGGTAGCAAGCCTTACGCAAGACGACTTAGTGGTGTACGCGCCAGACACCTGTCAGGCAATTTTCATTCGGTTGTTTAAAGAACCAAAGTTTCACCAAATCGTGCGAGCGAAGTTTGGCTTGGGAGACGACTAGTGCTCACCGAGCTTCACATTGAAAATCTAGGAGTGATCGACACACTCGACTTGCAGTTGTCGGAAGGTTTGGTCGCGCTCACCGGTGAAACTGGTGCAGGTAAGACCATGATTGTCGAAGCAATCAACCTTTTGGTGGGCGGTCGAGCCGATGCGGGAATGGTTCGTCCAGGAGCAACTGAAGCGCGCGTTGAAGGTCGATTTGTGTTCGGCGACGAAGAAGTTATTTTGTGCCGCACTATTCCACTTGATGGACGTTCGCGCGCATACGTGAACGGACGTTTGGCAACAGTTGGTCAGTTGGCAGAACACGGACTCGACTTGGTCGACATGCACGGTCAGCATGCGCATCAGAGCTTGCTTGGCGCAAAGGCGCAACGCGAAGCCCTTGATGCTTACGCCAAGGTCGATCTTGAACCGCTTCGCAATGCACGAGCGGTGGTCACAGAAATTGATGCCGCGCTTGCAACGTTGGGTGGCGACGACCGAATGCGGGCGCGCGAGATCGATCTTCTGCGTTTTCAGGTCAACGAAATCATTGAAGCGGCTTTGCAGGGTGCCGACGAGGATGAGCAATTGTCGCGTGAGGAAGATGTTCTTGCAGATGCCGTGAATTATCGCGAGGCACTGTGGAAAGCGGTTGCGTCGTTATCGGAAGAGTCTGGAGCCACCGACAACTTGGGTAATGCGGTCTCTGCGCTGAGCAACAAAGAGCCATTCGCTGGTTTCGTGTCACGGTTGAAGGCGCTGCAAAGCGAACTTGAAGACCTTTCTGCAGACATTCGTGATGAAGCGGATTCAATCGAAGAGAACCCATCCCGACTTGATGAAGTTCGTCAGCGTCGTCAGTTGCTCGTTGACTTAAGGCGCAAATATGGCGACTCACTCGAGGAAGTCATTGGCTTTGGAGACGAAAGCGCAGTACGACTTGCAGAGTTGGAGTCATTTGAAGCACGCGCAGCAACTCTCGATCAGGAACGGGCAGTTGCGGTTCGCAAACTTGAAGCCGCACAGGCTGTAGTTGGCAAGGCTCGGCGAGATGGTGCCGCACCCTTGGCTCAATACGTGCAAAAGAACCTCCGCACATTGGCCATGGCACATGCGGTAATCGATGTTTCGGTAGGGCAAGACCCAGGCGACGAAGTGGTGTTCTTGCTGGCTGCCAACCCAGGTTCTCCGGTTATGCCGTTGACCAAAGTTGCTTCAGGTGGCGAACTTGCCCGAACCATGTTGGCCCTTCGCTTGGTGTTGTCAT
>JBJOOQ010000060.1:0-7196 GCA_046051205.1 Actinomycetota bacterium | reverse complement strand
GCAGGCCCAAACCGAGGCTTTGACGGCCATTGCTGGCGCTAGTGACGCTGCGGGTTTGCGATCGGTCCAAGCAGATCTTTCGGGAAAGAAGTCGGCGCTTACTGTCTTGCGATCACAGCTAGGCAAGATCCAAGACGCTGAAGAACGAAAGGCTGCGGGTCAGGCAATTAACGCCTGTGCACAAACGATTGAAGCAGCGATCGGTGAGCGTATGTCGTTGCTTCTTGCTGGCGAACGTGCCCAGCAGGTTGCATCCGAGGCAATGGACTTGTCCGAATTTGTGACCGCAAAGCGCCGGGGTAGTACGCACATCGTCACGCAAGCAACACAGCGATTGGAAGATGTGTTTATCGGTCTTGGATTCCAAGTTGCCGAAGGTCCAGAGGTGGAAACCGATTTCTATAACTTCGAAGCGCTGAACATGCCAAAGACGCACCCTGCACGCAGCGAGTTCGACACCATGTTCATTGAGCCAGCATCGGCTGATCAAGAACCAAACTCGGTGTTGTTGCGCACGCATACATCGCCTGTACAGATTCGCGTGATGCAAACATGGAAGCCGCCCATCTACGCGGTCATGCCGGGAAGAGTATTTCGTCGCGACACTCCAGACGCAACGCACATGCCGGTGTTCCACCAAATTGAAGGCATTGTGGTTGATAAAGGAATTACGTTTGCGCATTTGGCCGGAATCATTGAAGCATTTACCAAAGCATTTTTTGGAAATGAATTCACCAGCAGACTTCGTCCTTCGTTCTTCCCGTTTACTGAACCAAGCGCAGAGTTCGATATTCGGCGCGCGAATGGTGCATGGATAGAGCTCGGCGGTTGCGGAATGATGCACCCGAACGTGTTGCGTGCTGGCGGAATCGATCCCGATGAATACACCGGTTTTGCATTTGGGTTCGGCATCGATCGCATGGCGAAAGAACGTCACAACGTTGAAGACATTCGCGAGATGTATACCAATGACCTGCGTTTCTTGAGGCAGTTCTCATGAAGATTTTGCATTCATGGCTGAACGAATTCGCTGACTTCGGTAACGATGTTGATGCCATCGCCGATCGCATTACAGAACTTGGTCTGGCAGTTGAATCTGTAGATCGTGTCGGCACCCCTGTGAAGGGTGTGGTGACGGCAAAAGTGCTCCGCTTAGAAAGACATCCTGACGCAGCAAAAGTGACACGCGTGTACGTAGACGCAGGCGATGGTGTTGAAAGACACGTGTGGTGCGGCGCCACCAACATGCAAGCAGGCGACGTTGTCCCGTTAGCAACGCTTGGTACCAATATGCCCGACGGTCGCGTGATTACCCAGCGTGGAATTTTGGGAATTGATAGCGAAGGCATGTTGTGCTCAGGCACCGAAATTGGGTTGAGTTCAGACGGAAGTGGTTTGCTTATTCTTCCTCCGGGTACTGCGCTGGGGCTCGATGTTTACGAAGCACTCGGAGTCGACTCAGATGTTGTGTTCGACCTTGATGTCACCAGAAACCGACCAGATTGCACTGGCTATTTAGGCGTTGCTCGCGATTTGGCAGCGGGCATGAAAAAGCAGCTTGTCCTTCCGAAGATCGATCAATCAGCCACTGGGCAATCACTCACCGTTCCGGTCGCTATCGCTGCGCCTGAACGATGCAGCCGTTTCACCGTCCAGGTCATGTCGGGTATCTCCATTACTCAATCACCTGACTGGATTGCTCGTCGTCTTGCACGTGCGGGAATGCGCACGATCAACAACGTTGTCGACGTTTCAAACCTTGTCAATCTTGAATTGAATCAACCGAACCACGCTTACGACTTTGATTCGGTGAAAGACGGTTTCAATGTGCGCTTAGCTCGTGATGGTGAGCAGTTCACTACTTTGGATGCTGTCGAGCGAACGCTTTCTGAGGGCGACTTGCTCATCTGTAATGCGCAAGACAAGCCTGTGGGTATCGCAGGAATCATGGGCGGTCTTGATTCTGAAGTAACCGACGCAACGACATCAATTGCTGTTGAAATCGCATATTTTGAACCAGATGCGGTGCGTGCAACCTCAACTCGACTTGCTTTGCGTACCGAGGCTTCGCTTCGCTTCGAACGTGGCGTTGATCCGTTTGGAGCAGAGTTCGCGTTAGCGCGCTTTGCCGAACTGTTGCGCATCACGTGTCCAAACCTCGTTGTGCATTCAGGTGCCACCGATGCTCGAACGAATGCATTGCCTATGCAGGTGAGAACTACTGAAGTGCGACTGAACACCATTAAGCGAGTGCTTGGCATCGATTTCACGGCACAAGCTCTCAAAGATTTGATAGCACCGATCGGGTTCACTATCAACAAATCTGCTCTAGATGGGGCAGTGGTCGTCGGTATTCCGTCGTGGCGCAACGATTGCACGAGCGAAATTGACATCGTCGAAGAAGTTGCACGTCACTACGGATACGACAATTTAGGAAAGATCGTTCCAACGTCTCCGGTGCATGGTCGTCTCTCCGATGTTCAGCGACGTCGACGCATCTTGCGCGAGATCGTGGTGTCTCTCGGTGCAAGCGAAGCCATGCCGAATCCATTCCTCGCGCCAGGCGATCTTGCAAAAGTTGGTCTCAGTGAAGACAACGCTTTGAAACTTGCCAATCCGCTTGTCGCTGAAGAGAGCGTGTTGCGCACTTCGCTAGTTCCTGGCATGTTGAAATCCATTGCCTATAACCAGTCGCATCGCATTCGCGATATCTCGCTGTTTGAAATTGGTCATGTGTATCCGCAGGGCACCGAAGTACTTCCCGATGAATTTGAATCCTTGTGCATCATGGTCGCAGGCGCTGATGCTTCAGTTGCAATGGACTTGTGGAGTCAAATTTCGTCTTCGCTCGGCGTTGGTGCTCAATTGGCACAAGACCAACCACCAGCTGGTTATCACGCAACTCGAAGCGCACAACTCAAGCGCGGCAAGATGGTGCTTGGCTCGGTAGGAGAAATTGATCCAACCGTGTTGGCCAATGCCGGCATAGTTGGACGTGTTGCGTGTGTAGAGGTCAACCTCTCAGTGGCGCTCAGTGAAGCGCCTAAGCCACAATCTGCACAGGTCGTAAGCAAGTATCCATCTAGCGATTTCGACCTTGCCTTTGTTGTGGCCAACAATGTTTCAGCGGCCACGCTGGTGAAGGCTCTTCGTCAGGCAGGTGGCAATCTGCTTATTGATTTGGCGCTGTTCGATGCGTATCGCGGTAAGGGAGTGAGCGAGGATTCGCGCAGTTTGGCCTATCGCTTGCGCCTTCAGGCTCCCGATCGAACGCTGACCGATGTGGAAGTATCGGAGGTGCGTGCGAAGTGCATCGCCGCAGCCGAAAAGCTTGGTGCAACCCTGCGGGGGTAGCCCATTTAGGTCGTTGCATAGTTATGCGGCCATCTGTATAATTATGCAATGATATCTGTTGGCATTATCGGCGCATCTGGGTTCACTGGGGCAGAACTGCTGCGCATCTGTGCATCTCATCCGCACTTTGAAGTGAAGTATGCAACGGGTGATTCACAGGCGGGAACCCTTGCGCGTTCGTTGTACCCATCGCTTGCTGCCACGTATCCAAACTTGGTATTTGAAGAATTCGAGATTGGCAAAGCCCTTGCCTGTGATGTGCTGTTTCTCGGGTTGCCTCACGAAGCCTCATTAGAGCTAGTGCCTCAACTGGTGAACAAGGTGAAGTTGGTTGTAGACCTATCGGCTGCTTTTCGTCTGACCGATACGTCGAAGTATCCGCAGTGGTACGGATTTACACACACTCATCCAGAACTAGTCGCAAATGCGGTGTATGGCCTGCCCGAGTTGAATCGTGAAGCACTTAAGACAGCGAAACTGATTGCAACCCCTGGCTGTTATGTGACGGCTGCAAGTTTGGCTCTTGCTCCATTGGTGAAAGCTGGAGCGATTGATCCGCAAGGCATCATCGTTGATGCAGCATCAGGAGTGTCGGGCGCTGGTCGAGCAGCAAAACATTCAAACTCGTTTAATACGGTTGACGAAGATTTCACCGCATACGGATTGCTCGATCACCGACACACTCCTGAGATTGAGCAAGTAACTGGTGCACAGATTTTGTTCACACCACATTTGGCCCCGATGAATAGAGGAATCCTGGCAACGTGTTACGCGCGTCCAGCTGCGGGAACAACGCCGACGACTGCATCGCTCTTGGCAACGCTCGCACGTGCTTACGCAAAAGAGCCTCTTGTTGTAGTGGGTCAGAACTCACCTTCAACTAAAGCAACACTCGGTACCAATGTCACGCACATCACTGCGCGTTACGACGAGCGCACGGGCTACGTCATGGTGCTGAGTGCACTGGACAATTTGGCGAAAGGTGCTTCGGGTGGAGCAGTGCAAGCAGCAAACGTCGCTCTTGGCTTGAATGAACTCGATGGATTGTCAATGGTGGGAATGTATCCATGAGCGAACTGATGAACGAATCACACGAACGTGTCGGCGCACTGCTTATTGAAGCATTGCCATACATCCAGCAGTTTGCAGGTAAGACGGTTGTTGTTAAATACGGTGGCAATGCATTGGCCGGAGCGAGCGATGCAGACGCTGCGGGAACATTCGCGCAAGACATCGCCCTGATGCATGCTGTTGGCATTAAGCCTGTGGTGGTGCACGGCGGCGGGCCACAGATCAGCGCTCTCATGGAACGACTCGGAAAGAAGCCCGAGTTTCGAAACGGTCTGCGTGTCACCGATGCCGAAACGGTGGAGATCGCGAGCATGGTTCTCCTTGGCACGGTGAACCCACAATTGGTGTCGGCAATCAACGTGCATGGCGCTTCAGCAATTGGCGTGTCAGGACAAGACGCTGGTTTGTTGCGGGTGACTCAACGTGACCCCGAGTTGGGTTTTGTTGGCGACATTGCCTCTGTTGATCCAACAGTGTTGAAGAGCGCTATCGCCGACAATGCAGTGCCTGTGGTTGCCACAATCGGCAGTGACGCTTCTGGTCAGGCATACAACGTGAATGCAGATACCGCTGCAGCCGCAATTGCCGTTGCACTGGGCGCAGAGAAGCTCATCTACCTCACCGATATCGAAGGTTTGCGTGCCAACAAAGACGATGCCGCATCAATTATTCGTCGAACAACTGCTTCAGAGATCGCACAAATCATGGCTAGCGGTTCCATAGACGGTGGCATGATTCCGAAAATGGAAAGTTGCGTGGACGCGATTACTAGCGGAGTATCACGTTGTCACATTTTGGACGGGCGTATTCCGCACGTACTGCTCATCGAGCTATTCACCATTGCTGGTGTTGGAACCATGATTACCGCTGATCAGGAAGTGGGGAAGAAATGACGTCACATGCTTTTGCTACATCAGGCAACTATTGCCCGTTCATGCCTGTCTTTGGTCCACCGCAAGTTATGTTCGAACGTGGCTTGGGAACACAATTGTGGGATGTCGACGGAAAGCGGTATCTCGACTTTCTGTGTGGAATTGCAGTTACATCATTGGGTCACAGCAATCCAGTCGTCACCGATGCAATTGCGGAACAAGCCGCAACGTTGATGCATGTCAGCAATTTTTTTGCGAACCCTGTTGCAACTGAGACCGCGGTTTTGGTTGACCAGTTGTTGGGCGGCGGAGGACAGGTGTTCTTCTGCAACTCGGGCGCCGAAGCCAACGAAGCCGCAATTAAGTTGGCGCGCAAGTTTGGTGGCCGTGGTCGACACACCGTGGTGAGTGCCTTGGGCAGTTTCCATGGAAGAACTCTTGCTGCGCTCGCTGCTACTGGTCAGCCAGCCAAGCACGAGCCCTTTCAGCCGATGCCACAAGGTTTCAAGCATGTGGTGTTTGACGACATTGCTGCTCTTGATGTTGCTGTCGATTCATCGGTTGCCGGAGTTTTGCTCGAACCGGTGCAAGGAGAAGGCGGAGTGATTCCTGCATCGCTGGAGTACATGAAGTTTGCAGAGAAGATCTGTCGTGAGCGCGGCGTGTTGCTGATGATTGATGAAGTGCAAACTGGTTACGGAAGAACTGGCTCGTGGTTCGGTTTTGAGCACTATGGAATTTCGCCAGACGTGGTGATCATGGCCAAGGCCATGGGTAACGGAATGCCTATTGGTGGTATTTGGGCAAAGAAAGAAGTTGCCTCGGTGTTCAAGCCTGGCGATCATGGCAGCACGTTTAGTGGCACCGCGATCGCTACATCTGCAGCACGAGCGACCATCAAGGAAATGCAACGATTAAACGCACCGAAGTTGGCCGTTGAAAAGGGTGCATTGCTTACTTCGCTTATGCAGGCACTTCCACAGGTTGTGTCTGTGCGTGGCCGTGGATTGTTGCTCGGTGTCGAACTGGCGCAGGGCATTGACGCCAAGGAAGTTCAATTACAACTGTTGAAGAACGGTTTGGTAACTAATGCGGTAACGGCAACGGCGCTGCGTCTTGCGCCACCGTTGACAGTCTCCGAAGAAGAGATACAAGAGGCCGCCGACATCATTGCCGAAGTGTTGAAAGGTGTTCAGTCATGACTCATAGAAACTTCTTACACGCATACGATTTGTCTGCGACTGAACTGCGCAGTGTGCTTGCACTATCTCAGGCGCCAATCGCCAAACTTGGGCGTCCTCTTGAGGGGAAAGGTGTGGCTCTGATCTTTGAAAAGCCTTCAAACCGCACACGTCACTCCATGGAGATGGCTGTCGTGCAATTGGGTGGCCATCCCGTCTACACACGCGGTGAAGAGATTGGTTTTGACGTCCGCGAAACGGTGGAAGACATCACAAAGATCATGGCTGGCTATCACGCAGTTCTTGCTGCACGAGTCTTTTCGCACTCGGTCATCGAGCGCATGGTGGCGTGTGATGTAGTTCCTGTTGTCAACATGTTGAGCGATGCGTCGCATCCGCTACAGGCACTGGCCGACATCATCACGATGGAAGAACACTGCGGCCCCATCAACACGCTGACAGTTGCGTGGCTAGGTGATTACAACAATGTGGCACGTTCGCTTGCTGAAGCTGTCTGTCTTCTCGGCGGCACCATATCGCTCGGATGTCCAGAGGGCTACAACGCTTCGCAAGAAGAGTGGGCACGCCTGATGGCACTTGGTGGCTCAGTGCGTCAATCCACTGACTCGATGAAAGCCGTAGAAGGTGCGCATGTTGTGCACACCGATACGTGGATCTCGATGGGGCAAGAGGCAGAATCAGCCGAACGTCGAGAGAT
>JBJOOQ010000059.1:0-7671 GCA_046051205.1 Actinomycetota bacterium | reverse complement strand
ATGGAAAGTCTTGCGCTCATGGTGACATTTATTCTGTTGTACACCATGGTGTTCGGCGCACTAGGCGTGTTAACCATTTGGAAGACCCCGCGCAATCAGTTCGTACGCATGGCCATGATCGTGCTGTACCTACCTGCTATTTATATTGCGGCTCAGCTGACCTTCAATGTGTCGACGCTGGTTGGTCGCATCGTGTTTGGTGGCGTTACCGCGGCATGCGTAGGAGCAATTGTCGCGTTAATGAAAAAACCAACGAACTAATCGGTGCCAGGCCTACGCGAGGTATCTACCCTCAAGTCACCGCTGTAGCTCGATGGAAAAGTTGCCCGCAACTCGGCATCTGTAGGCACTCGACCGGAGCACCAACTGTGATGCTCACGAGCGGTGGGTTTGACAGATTCAACACGTCAGGCAGTTTTGCGTTGCGTGGCCACACTTTTTCAGTGCCCCATAGACCAATTGGAATGACTGTTGCATTCGTCTGCACAGCGAGACGAGCAGCTCCCCATCGCCCTTGTAGCTGAGGATTGAAGAATTCAAGACCACGCGGAATGGTTCCCTGCGGCATCAACGCCACCATTTCGCCAGATTGCAAAGCAGCCGCGGCATGTTCAAGTGGCTCATCGCTGCCCGATGTGCGGTCTACGCGAATGCCACCCACCAAAGATGCAATCTGTCCAATCAGCGGTGCATCGAACACTTCTTTCTTGCCCAAAAAGCGAACTGTGCGTCCCGTCTTTGACACCATCATCGCTACTGCAAACACGTCGAAGTAACTGCGGTGGTTGGCAACCAAAATGACTGGGCCATTGCCTGGAACATGTTCAATTCCATCAATGGTGGTTTTGGCAAATGGAAAGACTTCTGGTCGTGCAAACAACAAACCAATTTTTTGAATGTCTGATATTTGAAGCGAAGGTTTTGATGTCTCCCCTGGTGAATCGAACTGTGCGCTTGGCCAGCTTCGCGCTGTTGCCATAACTGCAAGACGAGCGTCTGGGTTCACAACATGCGGGAACCCAACAGCGCTGAGCAACGGCGCGTCATACACACTGTCTGAATACGCATAACTCGTGGCGAGATCCACATTGTGGTCTGCGCACCACGCTTTTACTGCTTCCAGTTTTCCTGCTGACCATGCAAAAGGTCCAACGAGTTGACCCGTGTATTCGCCGTTGATGTCTACTTCGAATCGCGTTGCAACAACATCATCGAATCCCATTTGCCGTGCGAATGTTGCGATCAAGTCGTGAGGAGTCGTTGTTGCCAACACCACTTTCACGCCGTTCGCGCGATGCTCATCAATAATCTTTCGCGCATTCGAACGAACCAGCTGCGCAAGTTGAGCGGCAACCGAATTCGCCGCAGCAACAACAGCATGACGTGGTTTGCCCTTCATCACCGCAACACCTTGTCGTGCGAGCAGCATGCTCGGCAACGTTTCGCCAACCAAGTTGAACACGCGATACAACATGTCTTCACCAGGAAGACGCGATGATGACACCACTCCGGCTTCACGCAGCGCTGCACTGAGAAGCGGACCAGATGCTTCGCCAATCAGCGTGCGATCCAAATCGATAAACGCTGCTGCATGCATCTGATGGTTACTCACACTCGCAGGCTATTGACTATTGAAACGAGACCTAGAAATCGAGAGCGATAAATCAAGTACAGAAACGGGAAAGGCCCCGCTTTAATGCGGGGCCTCTCAACCTAAGATCCAGTCGGCTGGGGGAGCCTCCTGGACACTTTCGGGTGGACCTTGGGGGAGGTCTCACCGCGATATGTATTCAAGTATGCCCTACCCGTGGGTAAGCGTTCAAGGCGAACGGCACGATACTCCCTATCTATTTTCGTGATACCCACTCTCGGCCCGAGTACCCTTCTGGATATGGAGATTCGCCACTTATCCAGCCTGATCGCTATTGCCGACCATGGGTCGTTCTCTGCAGCCTCGCGGGCACTGGGCACGGTACAAAGCAATGTTTCTGCCCATATTTCACGCCTTGAAAAGGAGCTCGGGGTCAGCCTTGTTGAGCGCACCAGCGGAAAGCTCACCGACGACGGAGAAATCGTTGTTGAACGAGCCCGGCGAATTATTCATGAACTTGAAGACATCGAGGCAGACATTCAGTCGACAGACACTGAAGTTGAAGGAGACACTCGCCTCGGCGTCATTGGAACTACGGGTCGATGGTTGATGCCTCGCCTGCTTCCAGCCCTCAAACGCGAACATCCAAAGGTGCGTGCAATCATTCATGAAGGAAGTTCTTCCGCGCTGTTGCCACGTCTACTTGCAGGAGACCTTGACGCTGCGATTGTTCACTTCCCCATCGACAATCCAGAACTCGATTTGGTTGAGCTCTTTTCAGAAGATCTCTTGCTGTTGATTCACTCCAATCATCATTGGGCAAACAAAGAATCCATCACTCTCACCGAACTTGCTACAGAACCGTTACTGCTTCCTCCACGCAACACGTCAATGCGACGCGTAATTGATCGAGCCGCAGGTGCACAACGCCTCGCGCTCACCGCACAAGCCGAAATTGACGGCGTACGTTTGCTCGCCTCATTGGCATTCGAAGGCTTTGGAGCAGCAATTGTTCCAGCGACTGCAATTCCTGGTTGGCTGAAAGGCGAATATGCGCGCGTCGCGATTCCCGAACTTCCGCCACGAATCGTTGGCTGGGCATCGCGCAAGCGTCCTCTCCCGAATAAACCAACTCGAGCCACACTCGAAATCACGAAAGCCGTCATCGCCAAGTCAGGCGGTCGTCAACCTGGCGTTACTACTAATCTCTAGTCGTGTCGACCGTGTCAGCTCTTTCAGCCGGGGTGCAGTTACAGCACGCGGTGAAAGGTGCGGCTTCGGCAGAAGTTCGATTCCTTGAAAACGTTGGCCGACATGTGGTGTGGGTGGATATCGACGCCGAATATCACCGCGGAGCACTTTCCGCAGAAGCTTCGGGCGTCATTGCCAACGCTGCCACGATTGCGCTCAACCAACGAATTCCACTTGTGCTTGCCATGGCATCATCGGGTGCAGACATTCTTGAGGGCATTGCAGCACTGCACGGTTGGGGTCAAGCAGCACGCGCGATAGCAAATTGCTCTGGCGTAATTCCCACCTTCACCATTGTGACTGGACCTGCAGTATCTGGTCCCGCGCTTCTCATTGGACTGAGCGATTTCGTCATCATGACCGCCGACTCATACGCGTTCGTCTCTGGTCCAACCATGGTTGCCGAGTTCACAGGAATCGCAATTAGCAACGAAGAACTTGGTGGCACCGACGCACATGCAAAACAAAGTGGCGTCGCAAGTTTGGTGGTTCCCGATTATGCGGCTGCAGTTGAATCACTTGAACAGTTGCTCAGCTTCATTCCAAACAATGTTGATGAACTAGCACCTCATGTTGAAACGGGAGACCCATCAGACCGTTTGACTCCAGAGGCCGGCGCACTCATCCCCGAGTCAACAACGGGAAGTTATGACGTTCGCAAAATCATTCGGTCAATTGCCGATGATGACTATCTGTTTGAAGTTCGCGAACGGTGGGCCTCAAATGTCATCACCGCGTTCATCACTATTGACGGCGAATCAATCGGTGTTATTGCCAATCAGCCAATGGTCCTTGCAGGCACGCTCGACATTCCGGCTTCACAAAAAGCAGCGCGATTTGTTTCATTCTGCGACGCATTCAACATTCCATTGCTCACTCTTGTTGACACTCCTGGTTTCTACCCCGGCAAGGACTTGGAGTGGAGAGGCATGATCCGTCATGGCGGTCAACTGGTATTTGCATATGCGCGAGCAACAGTTCCACGCGTCTGCATCATTTTGCGCAAGAGCTACGGCGGCGCATACATCGTGATGGATTCCAAAACGATGGGCAATGACTTATGTCTCGCATGGCCAACGGCAGAACTCGCCGTGATGGGTGCCGGTCAAGCAGCTGCCATTCTGCAACGTCGAGCCACCCCCGAAGAACGTGCGGCCTTTGAGACCGACTACTCCGAACGCCTGCTTAATCCATACATCGCAGCCGAGCGTGGCTACGTTGACTCTGTCATTAACCCAGAGGAAACACGACGTGAAGTTTCCTCGGCTTTTGCCATGTTGCGCGATAAACGCGAACGTTTGATGCCTCGTAAGCACGACAACACGCCTTTATAAACCTTGCCCCTCTACACTTGTCGGCAGGGAGAGGAAGCTCCCTAACACGATAAGAAGGGAATCACGATGGCTGAAACAATCACCATCATTGATGACCGAACAGGCAAGAAAGTTACTGTTCCGGTTACTGACGGAGTATTCGCGTCGTCTGCACTGCGCGAACTGGACCCAGATTTGCGTATGTACGACCCTGCGTTTCTGTCTACTGCAGCATGCAAATCTGCAATCACCTACCTCGACGGCGAAAAAGGTGTTCTGCGCTATCGCGGCTACCCAATTGAAGAACTAGCTGCGAAGTCGACATTCACTGAAGTTGCATACTTGCTGCTCAATGGCGAACTTCCAAACACGCAACAACTTGCGCAATGGAATTACGACATTACGCACCACACCATGATTCACGAGAACATGCGCAAGCGTTTCGTTGACGGTTTCCACTACGACGCACATCCAATGGGCATGTTCATCTCGGCTGTTGCAGCGCTTGGAACGTTCTATGACGATGCTCGCGATATTTTCAATTCCGAAACGTTGGACAAGCAGATCCTTCGCCTCATTGCCAAGGTGCCAACTATTGCGGCAATGACATACCGATTCTCGTCTGGCCTGCCATTCGTTCTTCCGAACAACTCATTGTCATATGCGCACAACTTCTTGAACATGATGTATCGCATTGGCGACGACTACGAAGTGAACCCAACGCTTGCACGTGCAATGGACGTGTTGTTCATTTTGCACGCCGACCACGAACAGAACTGTGGCACCACAACCATGCGCGTTGTCGCCAGTGCAAACTCCGATCCGTATTCGGCAACAGCTGCTGCTGCTGCCGCTCTCTTCGGCCCACTTCACGGTGGAGCCAATGAAGCAGTTATTCACATGCTCACCGAAATTGGCAGCGTTGACAAAGTTCCTGCCTTTATCGAGCGTGTGAAAAATGGTGAAGAGAAGCTCATGGGCTTCGGACACCGCGTGTACAAGAACTTCGACCCACGCGCTGTCATCATCAAAAAGACTGCGTACGAAGTGTTTGAAGTAACGGGCATGAACCCGCTGCTCGACATTGCACTCAAGCTTGAAGAAACAGCGTTGAAAGATGATTACTTCATCTCACGCAAGCTGTACCCAAACGTCGACTTCTACTCTGGCTTGATTTACCAGGCTCTCGGGTTCCCAGAAGAGATGTTCACCGTGTTGTTTGCAATTCCACGCACTGTTGGCTGGCTTGCACACATGGTTGAACTACTTGACGACAAGGAACAAAAGATCAGCCGTCCTCGCCAGTGGTACACCGGCCAAGACGCGCGTTCGTACACCGAACTGCAAAAGCGCTAATTGCGAAGCGCCTTAGGCGCCAATATCAATCACGATTTTGCCGGTATTTGCATTTGCTGTCATGTGCTCGTGTGCACGCGCAATGTCCGAAAACGAATACCTGCAATCGATTACTGGTCGGATCTTCCCCGATTCAAACAGCGGAATGATTTCGGCAGAAAACCGCTGACTGATTGCAATCTTTTCCTCAAGAGGGCGTGCCCGCAGCACGGTTCCTGAAAGTTTTGCGCGCTTCGGCATGAGCCCTGCAAGGTTGAAACTCATGTTTCCGCCGCCCATGACGCCAACCTGAACAATGTGGCCCTTTTGCGCAAGTGAAGCAACGTTACGGTCGAGATAGTCGCCACCAATGACACACAGCACTACGTCAACTCCACGACCACCAGTTGCAGTCTTCACTGCGTCAACAAAATCTGCAGAGGTGTAATCAACCACTACATCGGCACCAAGCGCCTTCACCGCTTCAACCTTGCCGGCCGAGCATGTGGCAATGACATGTGCGCCAATGGCCTTGCAAATTTGTACGGCTGCAGTTCCGACACCCGAAGCTCCAGCATGTACCAACGCCCATCGCCCGCTTGTGAGACCACCCTGCAGAACCAATGCGTCCCACGCAGTGATGAACACCTCGGGAATAGCTGCAGCGTCAGCAAGTGAAACTCCTCGAGGAATTCGCATGGCCTGTCGTTCATGCACAACAAGCTGCTCTGCATAAGCGCCACCGCTGACGATCCCCATGACTTCGTCGCCAACTTTCCACGCACGAACACGTGCACCAATAGCTTGAACGCGACCAGAGAATTCCATTCCGGGCACTTCGTGTTCACCAGGAAACGGATCTGGATAAAAACCCATGCGTTGTAACAGATCGGCGCGGTTCAAACTTGTGGCTCGAACTTGCACTAACACTTCTTCTGGTCCGATCTGCGGTGTCGGAATGTCAGCAAAGGTCAATACCTCTGGACCACCGTGACCGCTGAGGACTACAGCTCGCATGGAGTTATTTCTCCATCTTTTCTTGCAATCGGCGATCCAACGTTTCGAGATACTGCTCAGTGGTTTGCCATGGTGCGCTTTCACCACCAACAAGCAGCGACAGGTCTTTTGTCATTTCTCCACCTTCAACAGCTTCTACGCACACCTGTTCAACCTTGCGTGCAAAGTCAATCAGTTCAGGCGTGCCGTCGAGTTTTCCGCGATGCTCAAGACCACGTGTCCATGCATAGATGGATGCAATTGGGTTAGTCGAAGTTTTCTTGCCGGCTTGGTGATCTCGATAGTGGCGAGTCACCGTTCCGTGTGCGGCTTCTGATTCCAACACTCGCCCATCTGGTGTTGCCAAGACAGACGTCATAAGCCCGAGCGAACCGAAACCTTGCGCAACAATGTCGGATTGCACGTCACCGTCATAGTTCTTGCACGCCCACACGTATCCACCTTCCCAACGCAGCATGCATGCCACCATGTCGTCGATGAGGCGGTGCTCGTAAGTGAGACCTTGCTTGTCGAACTGTGCTTTGAATTCAGTGTTGAACACTTCTTCGAACAAGTCTTTGAAGCGTCCGTCGTATGCCTTCAAAATGGTGTTCTTGGTGCTGAGGAACAATGGATAATTGCGCTGCAACGAATAGTTCATAGTCGCACGAGCGAAGTTTCGAATTGATTCATCGAAGTTGTACATACCCATGACAACGCCAGAACCCTTGAAGTCGGCGACCTTCATTTCAATTGGCTTGCTTCCATCTTTTGGCACATACGTCATGGTGACGGTTCCTTCACCAGGTACCAAGAAGTCGGTTGCCTTGTATTGATCACCGTGAGCATGACGACCAATCACTATTGGCTTTGTCCAACCCGGAACCAGTTTTGGAATGTTCTGACAAATGATCGGCTCACGGAAAACGACGCCGTCCAAAATGTTGCGAATGGTGCCGTTCGGCGACTTCCACATTTGCTTCAGGTTGAATTCTTTTACGCGGGCTTCGTCTGGTGTGATCGTTGCGCATTTCACGCCAACGCCGTGCTTCAAGATGGCATTAGCCGAATCGATTGTCACTTGATCGTTAGTCGCATCGCGATTCTCAATACTGAGGTCGTAGTACTCAAGATTGATGTCGAGGTACGGCAAGATAAGGCGGTCTTTAATGAACTGCCACATGA
>JBJOOQ010000058.1:0-7485 GCA_046051205.1 Actinomycetota bacterium | reverse complement strand
ACGCCACTTCCCCGCAAACGCAGCCCAAATTGCAAATGCAACAAGGGTTCCTAGTGCGGCATCTGGATGGAAATTTTCTAGGTTGGTCCAGCCAATTGACGGGTGCAACAAGTACACCCCAGCCATGGCTGCTGCAAGTGGCTCACTTCGTAACCTCTGTCGTGAAAACCAATACACGGGAAGCGCGCCAATCGCCACGACGATCGACTGGACCACAAACAGGATCGACGTTGAAGAAAAGATCCAATACAACGGAATCAAGAACACCAGGATGAACGAGGAATGATCACCGAAAAGATTGCGGCCCATCAATGTGACAAATGGAGAATGGCCACGAGACATCAACCAAATTCCCTGGTCATACAGACCAAAGTCATATGCCGAAGTTCCAAGACCGTTATGCACGCCTACGGTGCGCACAGAAAAATACAGCGCGTACAACACCACCATGCACCACACACTGACGGTGGATGCAGAAACACTTCTTTTTATAGGCGAACCTTTTTGGCAATTGTTGACAAAATACCGTTCACGAAACGCCCTGACTCATCTGTTGAAAAAGTCTTGGCAAGTTCAACTGCTTCATTCAAGATCACCGCAGTTGGCACATCTGGACGTGACATCAATTCAAAAATTGCTATTCGCAACACAATGAGGTCAATCACTGGCATGCGAGCCAGCGTCCAACCGATTGCATTTTCAGCAATGATCTCGTCTGCTTTGGCAGTTACACCATCAACCCCTGCAACTATGTCAAGCACCAAGTCGTCGACAGCCAATACTTGCGATTCGACTACTGAGGCACCCGTTGCACTCTTCGCATGAGCCTCGTACAGCAAATGCAATGCCCGCTCACGCGCATCGGAGCGAGCGTCGTTACCCGCCGAACGGGAAGGTCGGCCGGTTGACATGGTCAAACGCGTGTGATGTAGTCGCCGCTACGTGTGTCGACTTTGACGCGGTCACCAATGTTGACGAACAGAGGAACCTGAATAACTTTTCCTGTTTGCAATGTTGCAGGCTTACGGGCACCAGAAACACGGTCACCCTGAATACCAGGCTCGGTGAGTGCAATTTCCAATTCAACTGAAGCAGGAATTTCCACGCTCACGATGTCGCCTTCGTACGTTGCAATGATCGCTACAGCATTTTCAATGAGGTAATCAGCGGCTTCGCCAAGTGCGGAAGGCTTGATGTTCACCTGGTCGTATGACGACTGATCCATGAACACGTACTCTTCGCCGTCCTTGTACAAGAACTGCATGTCGCTCTTTTCGAGGATTGCTTGCTCTACCTTCACGCCAGCATTGAACGTTTTCTCGAGCATGTTGTTGCTGCGCAAGTTGCGCAACTTTGAACGAACAAATGCTCCGCCTTTACCAGGTTTCACGTGCTGGAACTCCACCACCGTGTACAAGGTGCCATCCAGGTTGAGGGTAATTCCGTTCTTTAAATCGTTTGTCGAGATTGCAGGCACAGGCTGTCCTTCGGGGTGTGGGTAAGAGTTGTACTTCCGGCCGCGCGTACGAGGAGCAAATCCTCAATTCGCACGCCACCGAGACCTACACGATAGACGCCAGGCTCCACAGTCACCACCTCTCCGTCGCGCAATGGTTCATTGGATTGTGCACGAAGCCACGGTGACTCATGAATGTTCAGGCCTACGCCATGACCTGTGCCATGCACGAACTCTGGTCCGAACCCTGCTTCGGCAATGAAGGTACGACAGATGTGATCGATCTCGCTCGGTAACGCTCCCGCTCGAACGGCCGCAACTCCTCGCGATTGCGCTTCAGTCACAACATCGAGCATGGTCTGAAGCACTGGATCAACGTCGCCCAATAAATACGTTCGGGTCATGTCAGAGTGATACCCATCAACTAATCCACCAACATCAATCACCACCGAATCCCCTTCAGAGAGCAATTGATCGAGAGGTCGATGATGAGGCCGCGCAGCATTGGCACCAGTGGCCACAATCGTTTCGTAACTCGGGCCATCTGCCCCGTACCGACGCATCCGATACTCCAACTCATCTCGCACGTCTCGCTCGGTAATGGGCTCGTTCATTGCCCGCAAAAGAAGGTCGCGAGCGTCTGCAAGCGCTTTGTCTGCGGTACTGGCAGCAAAGGAAATGCGCTCAATTTCTGCTTCGCTCTTTGCGCGACGCAGTTCTTCTACCAATCCGCTGAGCGGAATCAATTCCCTTCCCAAGGCCGCAACATAGCGAGCATGGGCTTCCACCGTTAGATCTGCAGACTCACATCCAATCTTTGCGTTATGTGCAAGTTCAGTTGCAACAGCATCCAATGTCGCCACTGCTGTTCGTGCCTCAACAATGCGAACTGCTGCTCCAGAATCACGAATCTGTGCATGTGCTTGCTCGACATATCTTCCGTCAGTAACCAACACAGCATCATCAGTGCGACAAATCAACACACCTGCAGATCCTGTGAACCCTGTGAGGTAGCGCATGTTTACGGTTGAAGAAACAATGAGCGCAGACGCAGCATGACTGTCGGCGAGGTGACGCGCAACTTCTTCCAGTCGACCGTCAACTCGAAGTGGGAGAAATTGTGGACGCGGCATAACCCTGCCCGCCAATTACTTTGCTGCGAGTATTCGCGCTACTGCCTGAATGGCAAGCACATAACCAATTCCGCCAAACCCAGCGATGGTGCCTGATGCAACTGGAGCAACAACGCTTTCATGGCGCCACGATTCGCGGCTACTTGGATTGGAAATATGCACTTCAATCACTGGTCCGCTAAACGCCGCAAGTGCATCATGAATACTCCAGGCGTAGTGCGTGAACGCGCCAGGATTAATGACGATCGCATCGTGAGTTTTGCGCGCCGAATGTATGGCATTGACTAGTTCTGACGAACTGTTCGACTGCAGACTGTCGACTTGGAGTCCAACTTCGCTTGCAGTTTGAGTTGCTGCTGCAACGTGGTCAGCCAACGTTGCAGTTCCGTATACCACAGGCTCACGTTCCCCCAATAAATTGAGATTGGGGCCATTGAGTAGCAATACGCGCTTAGGTGCTGCGGCCATGGCTCTAGCGTACTTCCATACGGCTGAGTGCCGAGCGAACTGCGTCCACGCTTACTGGCGATACCGGCTCGACGCCATTGCTGCCATCGAGTACAAACGTCAATCCACTGAGAGCCTTCTTATCGCTGTGCATCAAAGCAATGAGCTCATCGTGCGAGACACCCGCAGGCAACGCACATGACAACCCATACTCACCCTCGACTACTTGACGGTGCTGAACCACGCGTTGGTCGTCAATTCGACCAAGTTCGCGAGCAAGCAGTGCTGCGTAGACCAACCCGATTGCCACAGCCTCGCCGTGAGCTACCGAAAAATCGGCGGCGATCTCTATTGCATGCGCAAGTGTGTGACCATAGTTAAGCAACATGCGACGGCCGCCTTCGCGCTCGTCTGATCCAACGATGTCGGCCTTAATTTGCACACAACGTGCAATTCGCGAGTTGAGATCGAGACTGAGTAGGTCGTCTCCGGTAAGGAAGTGATACTTGGCCATTTCACCATTGCCGCATCGTGTTTCACGTGGGCTCAAACTGGCGAGCGCGTCAGTGTCGCACAGCACGCCACGTGGCTGCCAAAAAGCACCGACCAGGTTCTTGCCTTCTGCAAGGTTGACACCCGTCTTTCCACCAATCGCAGCATCGACCATGCCAACAAGAGTTGTAGACACGTGAACCACTGCGATACCGCGGTGCCAGGCTGATGCTGCAAAACCGGCAATGTCGGTAACCATGCCACCACCAACACCGATGATGACATCGTTACGCGTAAGACCAAACTGTGCGCATTCGCGCAAAATCATTTCAATGGTTGCAAGTGATTTGAATTCTTCACCAAGACCGATGTTGATCGTGCGGGTAGAAATTCCCGCTGCCACCAAACTCTCCTCAACTGAAAACGGAATGGTTGCTTGGGTAATTATGACTGCACGTTTTGCCGTGCTTGGAACCATGTTTGCAATTTGTGAGCGCACACCGGACCCGATTACGACGTTGTAGGAACGCTCACCCAATTCGACACGAACAACCTGCTGATTACTCATGGCCCGCACCCGCATGAATTGCCTCAAGTACTGCCGAGCACACTCTATTTACAGATTTTCCGCGCGTATCGATGTGCAGAGTTGCTACTTCTTCATACCAAGCTGAACGTTGCTCACTGAGCGACTGCAGTGTTTTGCTTGCATCACCATCGAGCAGCGGTCTCGCTGCACCCGATCTTGTGCGCACCACCAAATCATCAACCGAAGCATCAAGCCAAACCACGTGCGATGCATGATCAGAGATAACGGTGCGGTTCTCACGTGAAATCACAGCACCACCACCAGTTGCGAGCACGATTGGCGACTTTCCATCAGCAAGGATTGATCGAATGGCGTCGCTTTCATACTTGCGAAACACCGCTTCTCCGTCTTGGGAGAAAATGTCTCGCACTGACTTTCCAGCAGTACTAGCGACAAGGTCATCTGAATCAGTGAAGTCGTAGCCGAGTTCTTGCGCAATCCGTTTTCCGACGGTGGTTTTACCCGATCCCATTAATCCAACCAAAACGATTGCGTGGCGTGCATTCACTGGATTGATGCAGCGTAGGACGCTGCATTGCGAACAAACTCTTCAACCGAGTCTCCACCGAACTTGCGCTGTGCTTCAGCTGCCAAAACAAGCGCCACCATGGTTTCGGCAACAACACCCATCGCAGGTACCGCAGTGACGTCGGTGCGCTCTTTGAAACTTACCGTTTCTTCTTTTGACACCGTGTCGATGGTCTTGAGTGTTGGTCGATTCAATGTGGCAAGTGGTTTCATCGCAGCACGAACCACCATGAGTTCACCCGTGGTCATTCCACCTTCTGTTCCACCTGCGAGTGTTGTTTCGCGACGATACGAATTGGTGTCAGCGTCCCACGAAATTGCATCGTGCGCCATACTTCCGCGTCGACCGGCTACTTCAAAGCCATCACCAATCTCGACACCCTTGACTGCCTGGATACTCATGATTGCTTGCGCAAGTAGCCCATCAATCTTTCGATCCCAGTGCACATAGCTGCCAAGTCCTACTGGCAAACCGTAAGCAAGTACTTCAACAATTCCGCCGAGGCTGTCACCATCTTTGGCGGCAGCTTCAATCTCGGTGATCATGGCAAGTTCTGCTTCTTTGTTAAACGCACGAACTGGTGACTCGTCTACAACTGGCAAATCTTTTATCGTTGGCCTGGCGTTTGATTCGGACTTCGCCGAACCCATCTGCGTTACGTGCGACAAGATATCAACACCAATTTCTTTCAACAACAACTTGGCAAGCGCGCCTGCAACAACTCGTGCAGCGGTTTCCCGCGCACTCGCTCGTTCCAACACATCGCGCGCATCGGTGAACCCATACTTCTGCATGCCAGTGAGGTCGGCGTGACCAGGTCTTGGTTGAGTCAGCGGCTTCTTTGTGGCTCCTGGAGCAGGAGACATTTCCTCGTGCCATACATCGCTACGAAACCACTCTGAGTTTTTGATTTCAATTGCCACTGGAGATCCCAAAGTGCGGCCATGACGAATTCCACCAATCAGCACAATCTCGTCTTGCTCAAAACGCTGGCGCGGACCGCGACCGTAGCCAAGGCGGCGGCGACCAAGTTCGGCTTGAATGTCTTCGGCAGTCACCTTCATGCCAGCAGGAAGGCCTTCCACAATGACGACCAATGCTTGGCCGTGGCTTTCACCTGCAGTGAGATAACGCAACATGTCCTACAGGCTACCCGTGCTCTGCCTCAGGAATCGGGACAATTACGACGTGCGTTGCGCAAGTGCGAGCAGCGCTGCATCGCGCATCACTTGAGGGTCTGGAGTCATGCCACACCACAGCTCTTCTTGACGAACTGCCTGACAAATCAACATCCAAAGACCGTCGATCGTGCGTGCCCCCGCTTGTTGCGCCTGAGCAAGAAAAGCAGTTTCTAGAGGGTGATACACCGCGTCAAGAACCGTTAGCCCGCCGTGAAGAAATGTCGCACTTACAGGTGAATCGTTTGTTCCCATTCCTACCGAGGTGGTGTTGATGAGCAACGTTGCATCGGCAATGTCACTTTCAGCTCCCACACGTGCAACGTCTGCGCATTCACTTGCTTCGCTTGCTCGTGATGGCGTGCGATTGACAACGGCGATATCTGCCGCTCCGCGAAGTCCAAGTGCGGCAATTACTGCTCGCGCTGTACCACCCGCTCCAAGCACCACCGCACGACTTCCTTCGATGTTTGCGCCACCGCGAACAAGTGCATCGCAACAGCCATCACCGTCGGTGTTTGCTCCGCGCAATGCGCCAGTGTCACCAAAAACAATGGTGTTCACAGACCCAGAGCGCTGCGCTATCTCGTCACGATTCTGCACAAGAGCAAACGCTGCGTCTTTATGAGGCATAGTGATGCTCAATCCGAGCATGCCCGCATCTCGGGCAGCGAATACTTCTTCTTCAAAATATTGCGCGTCCACATCAATCGCGACATATCGCCATGGCTTTGACATTCGCGCAAACGCTGCGTTGTGAATTACTGGTGAAAGGCTCTGCGTTACGGGTGATCCGAGTACTGCAGCAATAGTTTTCAGCTTCACGGCAACAGTCCGGCTTGACGAGCGGTCTCAACATTGGCTTCATGCTGATCAAGAGTTACGGCAAAAGCATGTCCGCCTTCTTTATCCGACAACACGTAGTACAAGTAGCGACACGGCTTTGGAACATTTGCGCACAGCGGATCGGTGCCTGCAGGGTTCGGTGCAGGATTCAATGCAGCAATGATTGATGCACGACCTGGATTAGCGATTGGCGTAGGTGGCAAACCCTTATAGATGTAGGTGTTGTACGGCGTGTCAGCCGCCTTCAGTGTTGCAAAATCGGCATCTGCTGGTGCGTTGTACATCAGCGTTGCATCAATCTGTAGCAGCATCTTGATTTCGAGACGGTTGTAGATGACACGCGCAATCTTGGCGCGATCCGCTTCTACTTTTGCTTCTCGCTCAATCATGGATGCAACGATCAATACTTTGTATGGAGACAGACCGACTTTGGCTTGGGAATCGTCGATCCCCTCTTGAGATGCGACCCTGACCATTTGCTTGGCAAGTTGTTGCACTACCTGCTTCTCGTTTTGATCATTAGAAATCTGATACGTGTCGGGAAACAGCAAACCCTCTAACGAAGATTGGCCCTCTGGGCGATACGGCGCTTCAATTGATGGATCGTTGGCCATGGCAACGAATTGATCTGCATTTAAACGCAATGTCTTTTCAGCAAGTCGTGCTCCCATTTGTGAAATGGTGTAGCCCTCTGGGAATGTCACCTTCTGATACGTGGCAGCTGGCGGAGTTTTCAGTACGGCCATGATGTTGCCCATGTGATCTTTTGGCGCAATGGTGTAGTAACCGGGGATTAGCTCAACCCCGCCTTTGCG
>JBJOOQ010000057.1:0-8040 GCA_046051205.1 Actinomycetota bacterium | reverse complement strand
TGCTTTTGGCACTGCCGAGCCACCACACGGAATTGCGCGAAGCGACGACGTGTCGCGACCTTTCAATTCAGGAAGCACTGCCATCCAAATTGTTGGCACACCAGCAGCAACCGTCACCTTTTCATCAACGATCAAATTGGCAACTGCTTTGCCCGACAAGTCTGGGCCTGGCATCACCAGGTTTGCGCCACATGCAACTGCAGCGTGAGCAAGCCCCCATGCGTTGGCATGAAACATTGGCACCACAGGAAGAATGGTGTCGCTCTCGCGTGCGCCAAGTGAATCCACGGTCATTGCGCCAAATGTGTGCAAGTACGTCGAGCGATGCGAATACAACACGCCCTTCGGGTTACCTGTTGCCTGTTGTTCCGCTGGTGTAGCACATGCTGGATGCCAAGTTTTCATCGGTGATGCTGAATTCAACACCAGGTGTTCCCTTCAGCAACTCTTCGTAGTCGTGCATGTGATAACCATCAACCGACTTCGGCACTTCGCCTTTGCCGTCATCCATGATGACGAGGTGCTTCACGGTTGTAAACGTTGGCAACAACGGAGCAATCAATGCAAACAACGAACGATCAATAAAGATCACTTCGTCTTCGGCGTGATTCACGATGTACGTCAGTTGCTCGGGGAACAAGCGAATGTTCAACGTGTGAGTAACGCGACCTGTACATGGCGGCGCAAAGTACAACTCGAGGTGACGCGCTGTGTTCCACGCAAACGTGGCAACGCGACCATTCTTCGAAATACCTAACTTGTCCAGCACTCCACCAAGTTGTCGCGTACGTGCAGCCCATTCGCCATACGTTGTGCGCTCAATGCCAGTAGCAGTTGCAGTGGTGATGGTCTTTTCGCTGTGATACTTCTCAGCACGTTCAAAAATGTGCACCATGGTTAACGGTGTCTGCTGCATCAAACCTTGCATCGCACTCCCCTTTTTCATGTACGTGACGAGACCTAAGTTACCCAAGTCGGCTACGGTCTTCTAAATGCGCAAGGCGGTCCTCACCTTCACCACCATGCTGTTTGTCATTGGAACTATTGGCAGCAACATTGGCCCAGCGCTTGTTGACAACCACCCATCATTAGTTCTTGCCCTCAGTTCGCGTAACCGAAACCTGTTTGGTTCTGTTCCCTACATCGATGTCATTCCCTATGCAGCAATTGGCTTCGTGCGCATACTCATTGCTGGTATCGCGTTGTACTTCGTTGGCCGTTGGTACGGACACAAGGCATTGGGCTGGGTGGAAGGCAACCTTGGCGAACTTCCTGCCATTTACCGCTGGACCGAAAAGGCCGTACACAAGGGCGGCTCAATTGCGTTGGTGCTCATGCCTGGCAGCAATGTGGTGTGCCTGTTACTTGGCCATAAACACATGAGCATCAAGCGATTTATTCCGCTGCTTTCTATTGGAATCGTCATCAAGCTGGTAGTCCTGCGCCTAGGCGGAGACCAGTTCGAAGACCAGATTCGCTCATTCCTCAAGGGCATTGAGCAGTACCAGTGGTATGTAGTAGCGGCCCTATTCGGGCTCAGTTTCTTCCAGTCCATGAGGAAAGGCCGCCCTAGTTCCGACTAAATTCGTGGCACATTCACCTCGCAAATAAGGAGTGCCCTAATGGCTGCAAAAAAGAAAATCGCTAAGAAAAAGTCTGTAAAGAAAGTTGTGAAGAAGGCCGTCAAGAAGAAGGCTGTCAAGAAGAAGGCTAAAAAAGCAGCGAAGAAGTCAGTGAAGAAAGTCGTCAAGAAAGCTGTGAAGAAAGCTGCCAGCAAAAGCGGATCAACAGTAACGCTCGGTGGCAACCCAGTATCAACAAGTGGCAAGTTGCCGAAGAAGGGCGCTGCTGCACCGGCATTCACACTCACCACGGGAACATTGCAAGAAATTTCGAACAGAGACTTGCGTGGCAAGCGTGTGATCTTGAATATTTTCCCAAGCATCGACACACCAACATGTGCAACCAGCACTCGTACGTTTAACTCGCTTGCTGCATCGTTGAACAACACCGAGGTGTACTGCGTGTCGGCAGACTTGCCATTCGCTCAGGGTCGCTTCTGTGGTTCTGAAGGCCTGGCAAACGTGAAGACCGCTTCGTCCTTCCGCTCAAACTTCGGCAATGCATTCGGCGTCAACCTCACCAACGGTGTGTTGAAGGGAATTCTTGCCCGCGCAGTAGTTGTGCTCGACGAAAAAGGCAAAGTGCTACACAGCGAATTGGTGAGCGAAATTGCTAACGAGCCAAATTACGAAGCAGCGATTAACTCGCTGAAGTAATTAGATTCCAAGAAAACTGTCGAGTCCAAGGGTGAAGCCCTTGTGCTCGGCAATTTTTTTGCATGCCAACACCACACCAGGCATAAACGATGCGCGGTCTGTGGTGTCATGGCGAATGGTGAGGGTTTGTCCCTGTGCACCGAAAATCACTTCTTGGTTTGCTACTGCCCCGCGCATGCGCACTGCATGAATTGGAATGTCGCCGGGGCCCTTTGCTCCGCGTGCACCCTTAATGGCTTCGTGCTTCGTTGGGTCTTGTGCCCACTCGTTGCTTGCCGCTGCCATGCGTTGCGCAGTAGCAACTGCGGTTCCACTTGGTGAATCGGCTTTGCCGTCGTGGTGAATTTCAATGATTTCCGCAGAATCAAAAAATGGCGATGCCATTTCTGCAAAGCGCATCATGAGTACCGCGCCAATGGCGAAGTTTGCAGCAATTAGACAATTGCTATTCGTAAACGACTTCTTGAAGTTGTCGAGATCGTCTTGAGAAAAACCAGTGGTGCCAACAACAGCGTGAATGCTGTGCATTGCGAGCCACGGAAGGTTCACACGTGATGCTTCGGCAACAGTGAAATCAATTGCGACATCAACGTGTGCATCGGCAAGTGCGCGCAATTCACCCGAGATGGTGAGCCCGTGAGTGGTTGATCCTGGAGCTCCAGAATCAACCACTGCTACGAGTTCTAAACCAGGATCAGCAACAACGGCATTGCATACCGTTGCACCCATGCGCCCTGCGGCACCGATGACACCGACCCTGATCATGGTTAATTAGTTACCGTTAAATTCGCTGTCGAATTCGTCTTCGAAGCTGACGGACACTGCATTGTCTGCAGCAGGCTCAGATGGTGCTGATCCGCGGTTTGGTTCACGACGGTTGCTGTTTTCACTGCGACCTCCGCGATCGTTTCCACGACCACCACGATCATTGCCACGGCCGCCGCGATCTCCGCCACGACCACCACGGTCTCCACCGCGTTCTGGACGAGGACCACGTTCTGGACGTGGGCCACGGTCGCCACCTTCTGACGGTGCGCTTCCTGAACCCTTCATTGGCTCACCGTCTGGTCCGATGAGCGAGAGGCTCACCTTGCCGCGGTCGTCAATGTCGTCTACACGAACTTGAACTTCGTCGCCGATGTTCAACACGTCTTCAACCTTGGAAACACGCTGACCGTTACCCAACTTCGAAATGTGCACGAGTCCGTCACGTCCAGGAAGGATGTTGACGAATGCACCGAACTGAGCAATGTTCACAACGCGACCTGTGTAGGTAGCGCCCAACTCTGCAGTTGGAGGATCGACGATGGCAAGAATGCGTGCCTTCGCGTCTTCAACCTTTGAGTTGTCTGGTGAACCAATGGTGATGATGCCGGTTGCACCGTCATCGCTGACGTTGATTTCTGCACCAGTCTCCTGCTGGATGGTGTTGATGACTTTGCCCTTTGGTCCAATGACTTCGCCAACCTTGTCCAATGGAATGGTGAAGGTGATGATCTTTGGAGCGCTTTCAGCAACGGTTGAACGTGGTGCTGCAATTGCTGCATTCATCACGTCGAGGATCTTCAAGCGAGCATCTTTTGCTTGCTGCAATGCAGCTGCAAGAACTTCGCTAGGAATTCCTTCGATCTTGGTGTCAAGCTGCAACGCAGTTACTGCATCTGAAGTTCCGGCCACCTTGAAGTCCATGTCGCCGAATGCATCTTCTGCACCAAGAATGTCGGTGAGTGCGGTGTACTTGCCTTCGTCGAAGATAAGTCCCATTGCAATACCGGCTACTGGAGCAAGAATTGGTACACCAGCGTCCATGAGCGAAAGGCTCGATGCACATACCGACGCCATCGAGGTGCTGCCGTTTGACGACAACACTTCTGAAACGAGACGCAACGTGTATGCGAACTTCTCTTGGTCTGGAACAACTGGGAACAATGCGCGCTCTGCGAGTGCACCGTGTCCAATTTCGCGACGCTTCGGGCTACCTACACGACCGGTTTCACCGTTGGCCCATGGAGCCATGTTGTAGTCGTGCATATAACGCTTCGATGTCTCAGGTGTGATCGAGTCGATCATCTGGTTCATCTTTGGCATTGCCATGGTGAGCACGTTGAGTACTTGTGTTTCACCGCGCTGGAACAAGCCTGTTCCGTGTGCGGTTGAAATGAGTCCAACTTCTGCTGAAACTGGACGCAAGTCTGCAGGGCCACGACCGTCGATACGAATTCCTTCGTTAACAACGCGCTTACGCACCAACTTCTTGGTAAGTGAACGTACGGCTTCCTTGATCTGCTTTTCCTGACCAGCAAACTTGCCTGGAGCATCTGAAGTTCCTGCGAGTTCAGCAAGTGTCTTTGCGGTTGCATCGTCAATTGCAGCGTTGCGCTCGCTCTTCAGAGCAATACGAATTGCTGGCTGCAACGTTGCGGTTGCAGCTGCTTCTACTGCCGCAAACAACTCTTCGGTGTAGTCAAGTACTGGTGTGTACTTCAATGGCTCAATTGGGCCACGGGTTGCAATCACGCTGGCAACCAACTGGCGCTGCAACTTGATTGATTCCTTAATGAACTGCTTCGATGCTTCAAGACCGCCAGCAATGACGAGTTCGTCAACCTTTGGTGCTCCTGCTTCGTAGTACGTGAAGCTCTTCTCGGTTCCGCCTGCTTCCACCATCATGATGGCAACGTCGCCGTTGTCGAGTTCGCGACCTGCAACAACGATTTCGAAAGTTGCTTCTTCGCCCTCTTCAAATGTTGGGTGAGCGATCCATGAACCGTCTTGGCTGTATGCCAAACGAACTGCACCGATTGGGCCGTCGAATGGAATGCCACTGATCATGAACGATGCAGACGCTGCGTTAATTGCAAGCACGTCATGTGGGTTCACTTGGTCGGCACCAATAACGGTGATCACGATTTGTGTTTCGTTGCGGTAGCCATCTGGGAAAGCTGGGCGCAATGGACGGTCGGTCAAACGGCAAGTAAGAATTGCTGCTTGGCTTGGGCGTCCTTCACGACGGAAGAATGAGCCAGGAATTTTTCCTGCTGCGTATGCGCGCTCTTCTACGTCGACGGTGAGTGGGAAAAAGTCGATGCCATCACGAACGCCCTTTGCGGCGTTTGCTGTTGCAAGAACTTGCGTCTTGCCAATTTTGGCAATGACTGCACCTTGCGACTGCAAGGCGAACTTGCCCGTCTCGAAGGTGAGGGTTTTATCGGTGCCTGAAATAGGCGCTGATACGGAAATGGCGTCAGCCATGTGTATGTCCTTTCGTCCCTTAAGTCGTCTCGTGACGATTCATGAGGGGTTGAGGAACAACCGGTCGATTCCCAGTCGGCAATGTCGCAACATGAGTCCGTATTGACTCGTTGCGCAATCAGCGACTGACAACCGACTACGAGTTGTTCGTTATGTGTTTGCCTACGGCGTGCGTTAGCGACGCAGACCGAGATCTTCAAGAAGTTTTCTGTACTTCTCGATGTCACGATCCTTTACATAGTCAAGCATGCGTCGACGGCGACCAACCATCATTAAGAGGCCACGGCGACTGTGATGGTCTTTGTGGTGGCTCTTCAAGTGGTCAGTGAGGCTGTTGATGCGCTCTGTAAGAAGTGCAATTTGCACTTCAGGAGAACCGGTGTCAGTTGTATGAGCCCGGTGCTTGGCGATGGTTTCGCTTTTTGGAGCAGTTGCCATAGGTATGCCTTTCGTGTGCCCGCCGAATTGCGGGACCGTTTGGTCGCAGTGGGCCTGTTGACCCCTTGCATCTCACCAGCGCTAAAAGCCCTAGTGGACCCCTTCAATCTATCGGGAGGGTTGTCGGGTTCGGCATGGTCGATTTGCGAGCTAATCCCCTGTCCAATGTGTGCCCATATAAGTAGTGTGAACTGCTGTGTTCACAGGGATTGTTGAAGAACTAGGCAAAGTCGGATCGCGCAATGGCAGTCGCCTGCGCATCAATAGCACCACAGTGCTGGAAGGGTCCGATCTCGGCGCTTCCATCGCCGTGAACGGCTGCTGCCTCACAGTGGTGGCCACAGATGGTTCGTCATATTGGGATGCCGACGTGAGCGACGAAACGTATTCGCGCACCAACCTCGGTTCGCTACAAGCCGGCGACGTGGTGAACCTTGAGCGACCAATGGCGCTCGGCGAACGACTTGGTGGGCACATGGTGCTTGGTCACGTTGATGCAGTTGGACATGTTGTCTCCCCTGCTCCCGATTTGGTCATTCGTATTCCGCGCGACCTGATGCACTTGATTGTTGAAAAAGGTTCGGTCACGGTTGATGGCATTTCGCTGACTGCATTCGATCTCACCGCCGACACATTTCGCGTTGCAGTCATTCCACACACCACCGCTGTCACCACACTTGGCGTGCGCAAACCCGGTGACGCTGTGAACATTGAAATGGATGTGTTGGCAAAACACGTGCAGCGTTTGGTCGAGCCACACACGAAACGCAAGTGGTGGCGTAAGTAGTTATGGCACGCGACCTTCCACAACTTCGCGAAAAGATCGATCAGATCGATGCAGCAATTGTTGCACTGCTCGCTCAGCGAATGGAAGTGTGTCGTGAAGTTGCAGAAGTAAAAGCCGGTTCGTCAACAGCGGTCATTCAGCCGCAGCGTGTGCGCGAAGTATTGACCACTCGCAGGCAGTGGGCAATTAACAGCGGTGTAGATGCCGACTTCGCAGAACAAATCTTCCGCACACTGCTTGCCGAAACTCATCGCATTGAAGTTGCACACGAACGTGGCGGAGTTGCTCCAACGAAAATTGCAGACACATTGTTGTCGGCACTCGACACGGTTGCTGTGCGTATCGATCACGTGGTGGTTGCAGTATTTAATCTTGCATCTGCTTCATCGTTTTTGAAAACACTTGGCTTTGCGTTGGAGCCAACTGAAGATGCCGACATCGTTACCGCAACTGCTGGTGGCGTGACCGTGGTGTTGGTTGGCCCTGGAAACGACCCGGCAGTGCGCGCGCATCTGGAAGCCAATGGTTCTGGCGTGCAACACATTGCCATTGAAGTGTTGAACGCAGGTTTCGTACAGCAGGCACTTGCCGAGGCTGGCGTTCCACTACTGACCGATGTTGTGGTGGACGCAGCAGGTCATGAGCAGTTGTTTACGGTGGTCGACCCAGCAACTGGCGTGCAGCTTGGTTTCATCAGCCGCACGGGCCATCGTGAGCCAATGAGCGGCCACAACGTGCGCGCGCTGTTTACCGCCCTCGGCAATCTCTAACTACTCCTGAGCCGGAGGCAAATCTGCGGCGTCGGCAATGTCGCGCAACCTGCCGGTTGCCAATTTATTCGTCCGCAGATCGTCAATCGATACGAATGGAACTTCCAGATTCCCAATTGAAACCATCATTCGATTTTCATATGCGCTTACAAAATCAAGACCAGTTGCAAAGGTCAAAATGTCCACTCGCTGTGGTTCACGTCCAAGTTGGACGACAACACCAGGTTCCTGAAAATCCTGAGCAGAAAGCCCCAAACCATCAAAACCGAAACTTTCGAGCGACATAACAATTCGCTCTGCATTACTCGGATCGGTCCATACCCAAATGTCTAAATCTTTTGTGTATCGCGGGTGACCGTGGGCGGCAAGTGCGTAACCACCCACAATGAGAAAACGTACGTTATGGCTGACGAGCGATTGTAATAACTCTTGATAGTCGCGGTTCAGATCCATGTGTCCATCCGTGGTATTCACATCGCAACTCTTCTACTGCTGCGAGGCGCTCTTCAACTGG
>JBJOOQ010000056.1:0-7734 GCA_046051205.1 Actinomycetota bacterium | reverse complement strand
TTCCTGAACCGCGCCAAAAGCCTTCATGCGCTTAATGCCATGGACAATGCAGGCACCGTGCTGGGGGTAAATGACGGTGTCACCTTTTTTGAATTTCACTGAAGCGACCTCTCTACAGACTGACCCCGAAAGGATAGGCGTTCAGAGCCCTCAACCCACAATGCGCGCGATATTTACTAGCGAAAATGCAATTGCGCCCCCGGTAGGAATCGAACCTACGACCTACGGATTAGAAGTCCGCCGCTCTATCCATCTGAGCTACGGGAGCAATTTCTCTGCTCAAATCTACCGCCCACCCAACTACCGTTTAGACGTGCGTTCACGACTGTTGGTGCTGTTTGCAGCAATCTGCTTTGCCACAACTGGCACATCGCGTGCACTTGGGCCAGACAATGCCACTTCTCTTGGCGTTGCAGCCATCCGGTTCATTGTTGGCGCGATCGCCTTATTTGCCGTTACCGCGCTCATCCGTAAGCCACAAGTCACCACAGCAACACTCCCCCTATATATATGGATCATTGCAGGCTTCGGCCAGGCCATGTACGGAGCAACATTTTTTGCAGCAGTTCACGAAACAGGCGTTGCCATCGGCACTGTCGTTGCGCTTGGTTCAGCACCGATTCTGACTGGCGTGTTGTCAGCAGTGCTGTTTCGTTCACTTCCTACTCGAACGTGGATGCTCGCAACTGCTGCCGCAATCGCAGGAATGTCGCTCATTGTGTTGTCTGGAAACGACACGAACGTTTCAGTAACTGGAATTCTGTACGCACTTGCAGCCGGGTTGGGTTATGCACTCTTCGCATTAGCCAGTAAACGCATTGTTGAGTCGGGCGTAAAGAGCGATGTAGCCATGTCTCGTGTGTTCGGCATTGCTGCAATCATGCTTGCTCCAACATTATTTTTTGTCAACACTGATTGGGTATTTACACAAGGTGGAATTTCGCTCGGGTTGTGGCTCGGAATTGTGACCGTTGCACTTGCGTACTGGGCATACGCAAGTGGACTTGCGCACTTAGAACCGCGTGAAACAACGATGATCACACTTGCCGAACCGGTAGTTGCAACGATGCTTGGTGCACTGGTACTGGACGAACGACCTGCTGCACTTGCATGGCTAGGCATTGTTGTCGTCATCGTTGCACTGGCGTACGAGTCGCTGAACAATTCATCAAATGTGAAACACTAAGCACATGCCTCGCGCGTTGCTCAGTGTGTACGACAAAACAGGATTAGTTGAGTTCGCGCAACAACTGCACGAACTTGGCTGGGAACTTGTTTCTAGTGGTGGCACTGCAACAGTTATTTCTGCTGCAGGAATTCCGGTCATTGATGTTGCCGAAATAACCGGCTACCCCGCCATCTTGGGGCACCGCGTTGTCACGTTGCATCCGTCTGTTCATGGCGCACTACTTGGCGATGTGAGCGATGCAGAACATGTGGCAGAGATGCAGCGACTGAATATTGCACCCATCTCACTCGCCGTTGTCAACCTGTATCCGTTTTCGACAAATCCAAGTATTGAACTCATCGATGTTGGCGGCCCAGCCATGGTTCGCGCTGCCGCCAAGAATCATGCTCATGTTGCAGTAGTTACTGATCCGTCGCAATACGGCGAAATACTTACCGCTCTCCGGTCTTCAACAGGAATTGACGCCACAATGCGCAAGTCTCTTGCTGCACAGGCTTTTGCAGTGACAGCAGAATATGACGCCCAAGTTGCACGTTGGTTCAGCGATTCAACGTCGGCGCTTCCCGAACGAATGAGTATTCATCTTGTACGCGAAGACGTATTGCGCTACGGCGAGAACCCTCACCAGCAAGGTGCTCGATACCGCATTGTTGGCAACACCAGTTGGTGGAGCACTGCACAACAATTGGGCGGCAAAGAAATGAGCTACCTCAACGTGCTCGATGGCGAGGCAGCGTGGAACTTGGTGTGCAATTTCGACAGCCCATGCGTTGCCATCATTAAGCACGCAAACCCGTGCGGAATGGCTGTAGCAAAAACTATTGAATCGGCTTACGAGCGCGCCTTGGCTTGCGACCCTGTAAGTGCATTTGGAGGAATCGTCGCCCTTAATCGCACAGTAACCGCAGCAGTTGCTGAACAAGTGATTGACATCTTCACCGAAGTGGTCATTGCCCCGGAGTTCACTGCTGATGCGCTGTCACTGTTGCAAACCAAAAAGAACATGCGCATTATCGCTGCCGAACAACCAGCAGGCGGACATATTCACATGCGGTCCATCGATGGCGGAATGCTTGTGCAGGAAACCGATGTGGTGGAAACTCCAGTTGAGTCGTGGAAAGTGGTTTCCAGTGCCACCCCTACCGAAGAGCAACTTGCCGATGCGGTTGTGGCATGGGTTGCATGTGCTTCGGTGTCTTCAAATGCCGTCGCCTTGGTTCGTGACGGTCAAACCATAGGAATTGGTGGAGGTCAGCAGAACCGTGTTGATGCCACACGTCTTGCATGCGAACGTGCTGGAGATCGAGCACGTGGCGCAGTGGCAGCCAGCGATGCATTCTTTCCATTTCGCGATGGTCCAGACCTGCTCGCACACCATGGAGTTGCAGTCATCCTGCAGCCTGGAGGAAGTCAGCGCGACGAAGAATCAATTGCCGCAGCGAACGAACATGGCATGGTCATGATCTTCACCGGCACACGACATTTTCGGCATTGAACATTTTGTAAAGCGTGTGACAACCGTTCGTTGACTTTTTGTTCAAACCGAGGCTTGAAAAAAGTTCCGAGCACTAATGTCACGCTATCGGAGGCGGTGCGGGCTCAATTTTGATGTCCGAGCACTTGTGTGTCACCTCTCAAAACACCGATCCTCGCGCCACTGCGCTGCTGCGGTCAGCACATGATTTAGGAATCCTCAGCACAACATTGCATGTCACATAGTGGACGCAACTAACACCAGCCGAAACGAATTCAATGTTCAACTCGCTTCGGCGGTTCAAGCATTTCAACCAGACATTGTGGTGCTCGCCGGATTCATGCGCCTACTCACCATGGATTTTCTTGCGCACGTTCCACAGCGTGTTATCAACGTGCATCCCGCGTTACCAGGCGAACTGCCGGGTACTCACGCCATCGCTCGCGCCTTTGATGAATTCATTGCAGGCAAGCGCACTCATACTGGTGTCATGGTGCACTTTGTTCCCGACGAAGGTATTGACAACGGCCCTGTCATCGAGAGTGCCATTGTCCCCATTTATCCATCGGACTCACTTACCGACTTAGAGCAACGCATGCATGCAACCGAGCACCAACTTCTCATTAACGCACTTACCCAACTGACCAAGGAGCACACCCCATGAGCAACAATGAATTCTTTAACCGCTTTGAAGGACTTACATTCGACGATGTCGTTGTTGTGCCGGGCTATAGCGATGTGCTTCCCAACATGGTGAGCACCGGCACCACGTTTGCTCGCGATATTGAACTGACCGTTCCATTGGTGTCTGCGGCTATGGACAAAGTGACTGAAGCACGGCTAGCCATCGCAATTGCTCGCAATGGTGGCCTCGGCATTATTCATCGCAACCTCACCATTGAAGACCAGGCCATTGAAGTACGCCGCGTGAAGCGCTCGCAGTCGGGGATGATTACCGACCCAGTCACCCTCTCGCCTACTGCAACTCTTGCCGAAGCAGAACAACTAATGAACCGTTACCACTTCTCGGGCGTGCCCATTACAGACAGCAACGGAACCCTTGTTGGCATTTTGACCAATCGCGACATTCGCTTCTGCAAACAAAGCGACTACACACGCTCGGTCACCGAGTTCATGACCAGCACCGGCTTAGTCACCGCATCTGAAGGCACATCGCTGGACGACGCTCGGTCAATATTGCAAGAGCATCGCATTGAAAAACTTCCGCTTGTGGATAGTGCAGGAAAACTACGTGGGCTCATCACCGTAAAAGACATCATGAAGCGACAGGAGTTCCCGAATGCCACTCGAGATTCTGGAGGTCGTTTGCGTGCAGGCGCTGCAGTTGGAGTTGGCGAGGACTTAGAGGAACGCGTAAGCGCTCTCGTTGCTGCGGGAGTTGACGCTGTGGTTGTTGATACCGCTCACGGCCACTCGGCAGGTGTCATGAATGCGGTGCAGCGCATCAAGTCGGCCTGGCCAGACTTGGCAGTTGTCGCCGGCAATGTGGTGACCGAAGAAGGCGTTGATGCGTTACACAGCGCAGGTGTTGACGCGGTGAAGGTTGGAGTTGGTGCCGGTTCAATTTGCACCACTCGCGTTGTGGCGGGTGCAGGAATGCCACAACTTTCCGCAATTTGGCACACAGCACAGCGCGCGAAACAACTTGGTATTCCACTCATCGCAGACGGCGGCGTCACCTACTCGGGCGACTTGGTTAAAGCGTTCGCCGCGGGGGCAACCGTGGTCATGTTGGGAAGTTTGTTGGCAGGTACCGACGAGGCACCAGGCGAAGTAGAACTCTTCGAAGGACGTCGATATAAGAGTTACCGCGGAATGGGTTCGCTCGGTGCAATGCAAGGGCTCGGCGCCGACCGTTACGGGTCTGCACAGGGCGACGGTGCAAAGCGAAATAAGTTGGTTCCCGAAGGCATCGAAGGACGTGTTGCATACGCGGGTTCGATCACTGATGTGATTTACCAACTTGTTGGTGGTCTACGTTCGGGAATGGGTTATGCAGGTGCAGCGAACTTGGCCGACCTACACGCACGTGCACGATTTATGCGCGTAACCACTGCGGGTCGCGAAGAAAGCCACCCACACGACGTGACCATCACGCACGAGGCCCCGAACTACCACAGCAGCTAACCCTGCCCACCGCACACATAGGTACATGACAGTACCCACAAAAGTTATACCAACAGTTATACCAATTTGTTATGATTTCGAAATGGCACAAAAAGTAGGTCCAAAAGGACAAGTAGTAATTCCTAAAAAGCTTCGTGACGAACTAGGAATTGAACCCGGCGACGAAGTCGTTGTTTCGCTTTCTGAAAGCGGCGTACTCATTCAGTCCGTTCATGCAACTCAATCACTACGCGGCATGTTTGCAGGTTCTGGAATGCTCAAAATCCTCATGGATGATCGCCGCAAAGAGGCTCGATGAACACATGCCTTGACTCCTGGGCGGTTATTGACTGGCTCGAAGACGGACCGTCTGCTGCTTCGGTTGAAAAAGTAATTTCAAGTCGCCCAGTTATCAGCCTTGTCAATGTTTGTGAGGTTCTCTACATTCTCACCGGGAAATACGGAGACAAAACCATTCAACAAGTTCTGCCCGCTCTCCGCCAGAAGCTCAACTTCATTGAAGTTAATGAAGAACTCACACTTTCTGCCTCGAAGATTAAGGCGACACACAAAATGGCTCTAGGCGATGCGTTCTGTGTAGCAACGGCACTTGCCCATAACGCCAAAATCCTTACTGGAGACCCTGAAATTATCAATGCAAAGGGAAATTGGAAAGTTCAGGACTTACGATAAACACGTGATTTTGCATTTGTTGTCGCGTGAAAGTTGGGTCGAGGCTCAAGCACACGGGCAACTCATTGCCCCATCAGTTGCAACTGAAGGTTTCGCGCATTGCTCAACTGAACACCAAATGGTCAATGTTGCCAACAAGTACTACCGCGGTAACAACGACATGGTGTTGCTCAACATTGACCCAACAAAACTTACAAGTGTGTTGAAGTTTGAGCCGCCCGCACACATTGACGGCTCACCAGCACTTCCCCACGAGCCACTGTTCCCACATATCTATGGGCCCATCAATCTGGACGCAGTCATTGAAGTAATTGACTTCCCATGTAACGAACACGGCGCATTCACTGCACCACCGCAACTCAAGACTTACTCGGTTGTCAACATCGCTGACGCAACACAGCACTGGCAGCGCGCAGCCGAACTTTCGGTAACCGAATGGAAAGAGATTTTCACCGAAGATTCCGTACAGACCTATATCGATCTGTACGGACAGACTGGTACATACGCAGGTCGATTTGTCGAGACATACGTGGCGATTAGCACAGATGACGAACTGATTGGCATGGCAACGCTTGTTGACGACGACGAACTGCCAAATGCGCCTGAGCCTGGCCCGTGGCTAGCTGCGGTGCTTACAGTGCCAACTAGCCGCGCACAAGGTGTTGCGTCTGCAGTTGTACAGACAATTTTGCAACGAGCACACGAGCTAAAACTTCCCGCTATTTATCTGTACACAAGCGATCAGCAGCAGTGGTACGCCAACAAAGGTTGGAAACCGCTACGAGAAACAGAACTAAATGGCATCGCGCACACCGTGATGTGCCTTCAATTAACTAATTAGTTCAAGCTCCAGCGAACTTCGACTGTTACCGATACTTCTTGGGTTCCAAGGTTGATCTCGGTCTTTGCCATTGGAGACGACGCGGCAGCCGAATCCCCAACCATCAACGGGATAGGTGAACTTGGCGAAGTTACTTCGGTTACGTACACCACTGATCCAAGATTCGCGTCAACCAATCCTGCGTAATCTTTCGCCTTTTCCTTCGCACTCTTGATCGCTGCTTCGCGAGCCTGTGCAACCGCAGCATCGGTATCAAGCAAAGTTGGCGTTACGCCGTATACCTGCAATGAGTTTCCGCCAGCAGCAATAACTGCATCTACTACTTCTCCGGCCTTGGCCGTGTCACGCAATGTGACTGTGAATATTTGCTGTGCGCGATATCCACTAAGCGATTGAGCACCTGTGATGCTTGATGCATATTCCGGATACACGCTGACATTTTGAGTCGCGATGTCATCTTTTGCAACCCCTGCTGCTTCAAGGGCTGCGCGAACCAGTTCAGCAGTTGCACTGGCTTCAGACATTGCGGTCTCAGAAGACTGCGCCAATACTGAAACTGCAAAATTGAAACTGACACCATCGGGAACCACTTTCACGGATCCAGTCGCTTGCACAGTTACGCCCTGAGCCGAAGATGGTCCACCATGGTCATCGTCGTGGTGGCCCATCATTCCTATGCCGTCGTCACATCCACGAAATACCAACATTGCTAGAACAATAATTGCAACAACACCAACGATTTTTTTCCAAGTCATAGGTCTATTCTGCCCCAGATGCACCTGAATTTGTGGTCAGAGAAAAATACTAGGTTCTATTGCATATGAGCGCTATTGACCCAGACAAACTCAAGATGTTTTCATTCCTCTTGTTCACCAAACTTGAAGGAGCAGTTACTTCCGGAATGGTGCACTTGGGCGATCAACTTGGTCTGTATGTAGCGCTTGCGAAGTCAACGCAACCAATGACGACTGCTCAACTTGCTCACGCAACCGAATTGAATGAGCGCTGGGTACGCGAGTGGGCATACAACCAAGCATCTGCTCGACTCATTTCAACTACCAATACGCCTTCCGAATCACCATCCATTGACGACGATCAGTTCTTCTTGTCCCCCGAACAAGCAGCAGTACTCGCCGACCCAAACAGTCCAGCGTTTGGAATGGGCATGTTCCATCGCTTGCCACAAACCATGGCAGCGCTGAACAAGATGCCTGAGAGTTTTCGCACTGGCGTAGGTCACGACTATGACAGCCATGGCCCAGAAGGCGCGGTTGGTATTGAACGCAGTTTCGAACCGTGGACAAGTGCAAACCTGATTGACACGGTTATTCCAGCAATCGATGGAATTCGTGATGCGCTTACAAACGGTGCGACGGTTGCCGATATTGGTTGCGGTGCAGGAAGCGCCAT
>JBJOOQ010000055.1:0-8934 GCA_046051205.1 Actinomycetota bacterium | reverse complement strand
CGTGCCATGCGCACAACGGTTTCCAATGATGCGTTGTTGCGATTGCTCATTACCCAACCGAACGCTCGCGTGTCCATCCTTGGGCACACACGGTGGGCGAGCGTGGGAATCATTTCTGAACCAAACGCGCACCCAGTGAACAGCGAAGAAGTGGGTGGCAATGCAGCTGCTCCGTACATGCTTGCTGCACTCAATGGTGACGTTGATAACCATGCCGACATCAAGGTGCGCAACGGACTGCACATTGCAGAGCCGATTACCACCGATGCAAAAGTCATTCCAACGGTGGTCGCGCGCAAGAACGCAGCAGGAATGCCATTTGTGGACGCGTTTAGAGAAACTGTTGCCGAGTTTGAAGGCAGTGTGGCAATTGCAGTTGCAAGCGCTGACGAACCAAACTCGATGATGCTTGCACTTCGCGGCAGCGGTCAAGGTTTGTATGTCGGTATTGCCGAAGACCGTTTCATCGTGGCCAGTGAGCCATACGGAGTTGTTGAAGAGACATTGCACTATGTGCGAATGGATGGCGAGTCACTTGCCGATGCAAATAACCCATCAAGCCGCGGTCAAGTGATTGCGCTCGATGGTGATAACGCAGGATCGCTTGCTGGCATGCGCATGCTTGCCTATGACGGAACGTCAATTCCGCTTGTAGACAGCGCCGTTTCTATTGCTGAAGTGACGACACGCGATATTGATCGCGGCGAGCACAAGCACTTTTTGTCGAAGGAAATTGCAGAGGCGCCACTCAGTTTCCGCAAGACCTTGCGTGGGAAAATCTCTGAGCACAATGGTCAACTAGAGGCAACGCTCGACACAACAGTGTTGCCAGACGATATTCGTGCAAAACTCACGGCAGGAACTTTCACTCGGATTCGTGTGATTGGTCAAGGAACTGCAGCAATTGCTGGTCGCAGCCTGGCGCAATTGCTGCGCACGATGGTCGATCACCGTGTGCAAGTGGATGCATTACCGGCAACTGAGTTGTCGGGATTTCAATTGGAACTCGACATGACCGACACGCTGATCATTGCAATCAGTCAGAGCGGCACGACCACTGACACCAATCGCACAGTTGACTTAGCGCGCACACGCGGCGCTTCGGTTCTTGCCATCGTGAATCGTCGCGGAAGTGAATTGTCGGCAAAGGCAAAGGCCGATGGCGTGTTGTTTACTTCCGACGGTCGCGACGTGGAAATGAGCGTTGCCAGTACCAAGGCGTTCTATTCCCAGGTTGCTGCAGGTGCATTACTTGCATGCGCAATTTCGGCGGCACTCGGAACTGGTACCAATACAGAGCGTCATGAATTGCTTGCTGCATTGCGCACTATTCCAGATGCCATGTTCCAGGTGTTGGCGCTTCGCCCGCAAATTGCCGAGGCTGCTCGTCAGTTCGCACCAGCGCGTCGTTATTGGACTGTTGTTGGCAATGGTTTCAATGCTGTTGCCGCAGAAGAAGTTCGTATCAAACTTTCCGAGCTGTGTTATAAGTCCATTGCTTGCGATATCACCGAAGACAAGAAACACATTGACTTGTCGTGCGAGCCAATGATCATTGTGTGTGCCACGGGGTTGTCAGACGGCACGGCATCGGATGTGGCCAAGGAAATTGCCATCTACCGTGCACATAAAGCGCTACCCATTGTCATTGCCCAAGAGGGAGAGCAGCGCTTTGATGCGGCTGCTGCTGTTATTTCTGTGCCACGCGTTGACCCGCGAGTCGCCTTTATTTTGAGCGTGATGGTGGGTCACTTGTTTGGTTACGAGGCAGCTTTGGCAATTGATTCACTTGCACGCCCATTGCGCTCGGCTCGTGAAGTTGTTGAGCACGCAGTTGAACGCGGCGGTGTTGGCAGTCAATTGTTGGCCAAGGTTCGCTCGGAAATCGGTGTGCCGGCAACACGGTTCTTTGACGCTCTTACTACTGGCATGTACGACGGAAACCTTGAAGCGAGTACAGCCGTACGTGTGGTCACGATGTTGCGCGATGCAATGTCAAGCGATCCATTGCAGGCCTACCAACAGAGCACTGGCAAAATCAGTTCGCCAGAAGCAATTCTCGATGATCTCACCAGTGCACTCACACGCTCAATCGATGAACTCACTCGTCCAGTCGATGCCATTAAGCATCAGGCAAAGACGGTGACTGTTGGAATTTCGCGCAGCGACGAAGGCTTGCTGGATCGTTCGTTGGTGCAAGAAGTACTGAAGGCTGGAGTGTCGCGCGACCGCTTGTCGTATAAGGCGCTGAAAGTAATTGCCGATCTCGACCCAGCGGTTGCATCGGTAGTTGGTTTCACGCGTTATGCCATTGAAGGCGATGTTGAAGGAAATACCGCCACAGTAAACGTGATTGATCGCGGAGGAATTGCTCGCGAACTTACGTCACGAGTTGACCGCAACTCCACGCTGGTAGGAACCAAGCACCGCGTTGCGACCGATCGAAATGTTTTGGTTGCTCGTGGACGTCGCGATAGTCGCACAGTGATTTTTGTTCCAGAAACTAAAGGAACCGAAACAACGGGTATCACCTTGCTGCACGTGTTGTTCCATGATCGCTTGCCTTCGTCAACCATGAAGAACGTGCTGCAGGGTTACGACGACAGATACAACCGACTTGTGGACTGGGTAACGGAAACTGAAGGTTCGTTCCGCGAAGACCGTCTGGCCGAAGTGTCGGTTGCAGACCTGCTTATTTTGCCAATCAGCGAATCGGCAGATCATTGGCGCACCTCGCAAAACGGGGCATAGTCATGCAGGGCATTGGCATTGATGCCGTAGACATTGAGCGATTTCGTACCGCACTTGAGCGCACGCCACAGTTGCGGAATCGTCTGTTTACGCACGATGAACTGCAATCAGTAAGCGCTAAGTCCGACCCTACATCCAGTCTCGCCGCACGCTTTGCAGTTCGTGAAGCCACGATGAAAGCACTTGGTGTTGGGCTGGGAGCATTTGATCTGCACGACGTATCAGTAACAAAACTGACCTCGGGACAACCAACCTTGCGCATTGAAGGAAGAGCCAAACAACTTGCAGATGCTCGAGGCATTACTTCGTGGCAGGTTTCAATTTCTCATACCGACAGCGTGGCTATCGCTGTTGTTGCAGCTGAGTAGTTACCCATGAATTCACAGCGCTGGGCATGGGCGCAAATTGATCTTGGCGCACTTCGCCACAATGTCGCAACGCTTGCAGCCCACGTGGCTCCGCAACAGTTGTGGGCTGTTGTCAAGGCAGATGCATACGGTCATGGCGCTATTGAATGTGCACGAGTTGCATTGCAGTCAGGTGCGCACGGGCTATGTGTTGCGTTAGTGCAAGAGGGCATTGTGCTTCGCCAAGCCGGAATCAACGCACCGATTCTCATTATGAGCGAACAGCCCGAAGAGCAGTTCCGCGACATTATTTCGTATGGACTGATTGCCACTTTGTATAACGAATCAACGATCATTCAGTTTGCGCGTGCAGCACACGAACTTGAAATCATGGCCTCAGTGCATGTGAAGGTGGACTCGGGAATGCACCGAGTTGGTGTGCAGCCAAACGATGTAGCAAGAGTTGCGAGTCTTGTTGCAGAATCTCAATGGCTGACGCTTGATGGGATGTTCACTCATTTGGCTACTGCAGATGTTGCCGACACTCAATTTGCACAACAGCAAGTTTCTACATTCATGCATGCTGTTGAACAGGTTCGGGCATTAGAAATTGAAGTTCGTCATGTGCATATATCAAATTCGGCTTCTGCAATTCGCAGGTTAGATACTGGCGTTGGTTGCACGATGACTCGAGTAGGAATTGCCATGTATGGAATTCCGGGAGATGCAGCAACCAACTCGTTTGGTGCAGCCCACCAACTTGACCTTCGCCCGGTTATGTCGTTACATGCGCGCGTATCTCATGTGCAGCGAGTTTCTGCGGGGCAAGGTGTGTCGTACGGTCTGAAGCGACCACTCGAAAGCGATTCAACAATTGCCACACTTCCGCTTGGCTATGCAGATGGAGTGCCGCGAGGCATTTGGGAGAACGGATCAGTGCTTGTTAATGGAACCCGTCGCGCATTTGCTGGCGTGGTCACAATGGATCAGATCCTGGTGAACTGCGCAAACGATGCAGTGAGCATTGGTGACGAAGCTGTCCTCATTGGCGCACAAGGCCCCGAACTCATTACGGCCAATGAATTGGCAAACAAAATGGGCACTATTGGCTACGAAATCGTGTGCGCAATAAGTGCCCGAATGCCGCGTAACTACATCAATTAGTTCGCCCGCGTTACTACATAGGCTGAATACGGCTTTCCCTCATGATTACCTTGACTGCACCGCGCCAAACCGACACCGCTGACATTGCTGGGGTGATTGCTGGCTTGGCAAAACCAGGAGACATGTTTGTGTTGATTGGGGAAATGGGTGCGGGAAAAACCTTTTTCGCACAGCAGTTTGGCAAGTCACTTGGCGTGTCTGAAGCAATCACTTCGCCAACATTCAATTTGCTCCACAACTATTCAGGTGGGCGAATACCAATGCATCATGCCGACTTGTATCGGTTGGAGCGCACTGGCGAACTTGCTGACTTAGGTATTGCTGAACTTGTTGAAGCGGGCGGAGTCGCGCTTGTGGAGTGGGGCGATGTTGTGGGTGATGACATCGGCGATGGACTCACCATCACGTTGAGTCACGTTGATGGAAGCGAAGACTCACGACACATTGAAATTGGCTGGCGTGGCAAGCAGTGGGAATCGCGATGGGACAAACTCCGCAGTTCGCTAATGCGGTGGTCAGCATGATTATTTTGGGAATAGATACGGCAACCGATGCGGTAAGCGTTGCGTTGCACGATGGCGATGTGGTTCTTGCAAGCAGCGAAATTCGCAGCGATCGCCAACATGCAGAAGCGCTCACACCAATGATCGATTTTGTGTGTAAGCAAGCTTCCGTTGAATTGTGGGATGTGGGCGGAATCGCAGTTGATATTGGGCCTGGCTTGTTCACAGGCATGAGGGTAGGAATCGCATCTGCTCAAGCAATTGCACAGGTGATTGACGTGCCAATCATTCCGGTTACCAGCCTCGACATTTTGGCTGCTGCGGTGCAGACAAATAACGAAGTCATTGCTTCAGTAGTTGATGCTCGACGCGGTGAGGTGTACTGGTCGCTGTATCGCATGACAGACGGAAAACTGAAACAAGTTGGCAAGCCACAAATTGGGTCTCCAGAAATGTGTGCTGTCGATGTGCTTGATCGCGGACAGTCAACGTTGCTTGTTGGGACCGGCGCGCTGAAACACGAAACCGAGTTTCGCGAGCGACTGAACCCAGTGTTGCCAGCTCTAGAAATTGCAGACGACAAATACTCAATGCCTCTTGCGTCGACGTTGGTTGAAATCGCTCACGAGCGTGCGCTGCGCGGAGAGTGGGTGCAGGTTGATGAAGTAGTTCCGATGTATTTACGTGCACCTGATGCCGAAATCAACTGGGCCACAAGGAGTGCGCAATGAGCATCCTTGACCGATTGATTAAGAAGGTAGATGTCGGAAATACTCCGCATTCACAGGCTCATCCGGTGCTCGAGGTTGCGCAAATGCACCGCCGAGACATTCGCGACATCATGCCAATTGAAGAAGTGGTGTATCCGAAGCCATGGACGCAAAAAGTGTTCGCAGACGAAATTGAAATGATGAATAGGGGTCATCGGTATTACGCAGTTGCCCATATTGGCCGCGAACTCGTGGGGTATTGCGGGTTGCTGTTTGCTGACACCGATGCACACGTCACCAATATTGCGGTGCATCCAGACTGGCAACAGCGAGGCATTGCAACTGAGCTCATGCTTGAACTTGCTTGGCATGCTCGACAACGCAAATGTGAAGCACTCACGCTTGAGGTTCGTCACACCAACACGGCGGCGCAAGAGTTGTACCGACGGTTTGGGTTTGTTCCTGCTGGTGTACGCCGAAAGTATTACGAAAACACCGACGATGCCATTGTGATGTGGTGTCAAGATATTCAAGACGATGCATTCCGTGATCGTTTGCGCAGCATTGAAAAGACCAGACCATGATTCGCGTCGATGAAGCCACGGTGGTGCTTGGCATTGAGTCGAGCTGTGATGAAACCGCTGCTGCTGTGGTCATGGGCGGCAATGATGTGTTGTCTTCTGTTGTTGCCACACAAATCGAGCAACATGCTCGGTTCGGTGGAGTGGTGCCAGAAATTGCGAGCCGCGCCCATGTTGAAGCAATGACCCCAGTCATACGCAAGGCTCTCCAGGATTCGGGTATTGGATTCGAACGCATCGATGCGGTTGCCGCAACAGTTGGGCCCGGACTAGTCGGCGCGTTGCTCGTTGGTGTTTCTGCCGCAAAGTCAATTGCCCTTGCTTTGAACAAACCATTTATTGGCGTGAATCACCTTGAGGCGCATTTGTATGCAGCGCTGCTCGATGATCCGAATGTTGAGTTTCCGATGTTGGTGGTGTTGGTGTCGGGTGGAAACACGTTGCTCGTAAACATGGAGTCGCACGGCAAGTACTCCATCATCGGTCAGACCATTGACGATGCAGCAGGTGAAGCCTTCGACAAAGTTGCGCGTTTCCTTAGTCTCGGTCATCCGGGTGGCCCTGCAATTGATCGCGAAGCAAAATTGGGCAACGCCCAAGCAATTGAATTTCCACGTGCAATGTTGCACGACGGTTTCGATGTGTCGTTTAGTGGATTGAAAACTGCGGTGGTCAATTACGTGCGTAAGAATCCAGCAATTTCCACGCAAGATGTTGCTGCATCATTTCAAACTGCAGTCGTTGATGTTTTGGTGGCAAAGTCGGTAAAGGCCGCAAAACACATTGGGGCAAAAACCATCGCTCTTGGCGGTGGTGTTGCTGCCAACTCGCTGTTACGCCAAGAAATGACTGCAACATGCACTCAGCAGGGATGGCGCTTGGTGTTGCCCAGCATGGCAATGTGCACCGACAATGCAGCCATGATTGCCTCTGCTGGTTGGTACCGTTTATTGCAGGACGGCCCTAGTGAATTGAGCATGGGTGCCATGCCAAACCTGAAGTTGACCGACCGAACCACCTCGTAACACCATGACTGCAACCGACACCCCAACAAACGCCACCGCGACTGTGCCTGCGCTGCAACTGGGCGAGCGCAGCATTTGGCCACCAGTGGTGCTTGCTCCAATGGCTGGTGTAACCAACGCGCCATTCCGTTCGCTCTGTCGAAAGTTCGGACCCGGCCTGGTCTACGTCAACGAAATGATCATGGCGACTGGGCTTGTACATGGCAATCGCAAGACCGACACCATGTTGAAGTTTGGACCAGACGAAGACTTCCGTTCGTTGCAGCTATACGGAAGTGATCCGGACATGCTTGGCCGAGCAGTGCACAAACTGGGTCAGGCAAATGCAGTTGATCACATCGATCTAAATTTTGGTTGCCCTGCGCCAAAGGTGACACGCCGCGGTGGTGGAGCAGCAGTGCCGTTGAAGCGCCAGTTGTTGCGCGCCATTGTGAACTCTGCAGTTACTGCGGGTAATGAGTACGGCATTCCCGTGACATGCAAATTTCGCATGGGCATCAACGATGACCTCATCACATTTATTGAAACAGGATTAATTTGCGAAGATGCCGGCGCAGTTGCGGTTGCACTGCACGCGCGTACCGCGCAGCAGCACTATGCGCCGAGCGCACATTGGGAAGCAATCAGTCAACTGAAGCAAGCGGTGAAGACCATTCCTGTTCTTGGCAATGGTGATATCTGGGAAGCAAGCGATGCATTGCGCATGGTGGAGCAAACCGGTTGCGACGGAGTGGTGATTGGTCGAGGTTGTTTGGGCCGCCCATGGTTGTTCCGCGATCTTGTTGATGCATTTAGTGGCAGACCAATAACGGGCACGCCAAAACTTGGTGAAGTGTTGTCGGTCATGCTTGAACACGCAGAAGGTTTGTGCGGACATCTTGATGAAGATCGCGGTATGCGCGATTTCCGCAAACACACCAGCTGGTATCTCACGGGTTATCCAGTTGGTGGCGAGATGCGTCGCAAGTTTGCTGAAGTGAAATCGTTGGCTGAACTTCGCGCGCTTGCCGCGCAGTTAGATGCTGATGCTCCAATCGTTGAAGGTGGAGAACGAATTGCTCGCGGACACACCAACGGTCCAATCAAAGTAATTTTGCCAGAGGGCTACCTAGACGATCGTGACGACATGACCATTCCTGACGATGGTGATGTCATGCGTTTGAGTGGCGGCTGATCTCGAAATGGAACCTCCGAGTAGCACTCAACCAAGAATTGTTCTTGCGTCGCGTTCACCGCGACGAGTTGACCTCTTGACGAAGTTGTTGGACGAAGCGTTTGGCGAAGGTGAAATGCCGTTTGACATTGAGCCAGCTGACATCGATGAAACACCACTCGAATTTGAAACTCCACTTGCACACGTGCAGCGACTCGCACAGAGCAAAGCACATGTTGTTGCACAGCGATACACAGATCTCGATGTCATCGTGATTGCAGCCGACACCACAGTCGACGTTGAAGGCGAAATTTTCGGAAAGCCAGAAAACCTTGACGATGCCCGCCGCATGTTGAGCGAAATGTCTGGGCGCACCCATCGCGTGCATACGGCCATTTCAGTGGTGCGAGGGGACCGTCAGGCCCACACCGTGGACTCGGCGTCGGTGACGATGGTTCAGATATCGCCCGAGCTCATGGACTGGTACCTGGGTACAGGGGAGTCGCTGGATAAGGCAGGGGCGTACGCCCTGCAAGGCGATGGCGGGAAACTGGTGGAAACGGTGCAGGGCAGCTTCACAACGGTCGTAGGACTGCCTCTTGAGCCCCTTTCTGACCTACTTGCCCAGTGCGGGCTCAGTTGGAAAATCGGGGCTTAGGTCCGTATCATTAGCACTCGCACTCGTTGAGTGCTAATCGAA
>JBJOOQ010000054.1:0-7964 GCA_046051205.1 Actinomycetota bacterium | reverse complement strand
ATCAATACCGCCGTGGCCCGAAGCGACGCCAATTCGGCTGCCAACAATGTGGGCTTTTCCATCGCGGTTGACGAAATCGTGCCTGTCCTCGAGCAACTTCGCAGCCAGGCAGGTGGCCAGGTGCGGGAAGAGGGCTTTTTGGGAGTAGGTCTGGCCGAGCGGACAGACGGTGGCCAGGGGGCAATTATCTCCAGCGTCCAGCCAAATTCCCCTGCAAGCCTTGCTGGCATTAGAGAAAGTGACATTGTGCTGTCCGTCGATGGTGAACCGATTGACGGTCAGGCAGGCCTGGTGGCCGCAATTCGCGATGCCAGCCCCGGCCAAACCGTGGAAATTGAGCTCCTCCGGGACGGCAAGCGGATCACCGTGAAGGCCAAATTGGTGGCCCGAACCGGCGAGTAAATCACCCCTCCCGGCCTGCCCGAAACCCTTGTTTTGGGCGTTGGGAAGCCCGAATTTACGCCGATAGAGTTGCAAGTCCGCATTAGCGACATGTCCGACATCCAGTCGGAAACATCGCCAAAGTTTGAGGCGTCACAATCGACGTCTGCAAGAGCCCCGAAAGGGGGACATTGCAGCACCACTGTTTTCGGTGCTCCGCCGGCTTTTGCCGAGCGGAGCATTTGCGTGAACGGCGATGTTTAAACAATGCGAAAAATGAAATACATGCAATAAGTACAGACACATCGAACTACACGAACGAGAAAAGGGTCGCCGTTATGGCACAAAAAGCAATCGTCGGCGAGAAGGTCGGCATGACACAGATTTGGGGAGATGACCAGCGCATCATTCCTGTAACTGTGCTGCGTGTTGAACCAGCCCGTGTGGTCCAAGTTAAGACCGGTGAGCGTGACGGCTATGCAGCCTTGCAAGTCACATACGGTCAAAAGGATCCAAAGAAACTAACCAAGGCCGAGTCTGGCCACTTCGCAAAGGCCAGCGTTGCTGCAGGTCGTCGACTCGTCGAGCTTCGTCTCGAATCAGTTGATGGCTTCTCCGTTGGACAAGAAATCACCGTTGACACACTCGCTGCAGGCGAGCGCGTTGACGTCACTGCGGTAAGTCGCGGTAAAGGTTTCGCAGGTGGAATGAAGCGCCACAACTTTGCTGGTCAAGGAGCGAGTCACGGTAACCACAAGCACCACCGTGCGCCTGGTTCTATCGGTTCATGCTCATTCCCTGGTCGTGTATTCAAGGGCTTGCGCATGGCTGGCCACATGGGACACGCACAGACGACCACATTGAATCTTGAAGTTGTACAAGCCGATCTCGAGCGCGGCCTGCTGTTGGTGAAGGGTTCAGTCCCTGGTCCAAACGGCGGCGTCGTAATCGTGCGCAACGCGGTGAAGGGAAAGTAACGCGATGGCAACTGCAAAACCAGTAAAGAAAGCTGCGAAGAAAGCAGCTCCTAAAGCGGCAGCAGAAAAAACCGGCTCGGCAACTTTGCCAGCAGAGTTTTTCGGCATCGAGCCAAACATCCCAGTAATGCACCAAGTGGTTACTGCACAGTTGGCACACCGTCGTTCAGGTACACAGAGCACGAAGACACGTTCCGAAGTTCGCGGTGGTGGCAAAAAGCCATTCGGACAAAAGGGAACGGGTGGCGCTCGTCAAGGTTCAATTCGTGCACCACACTTCAGTGGTGGTGCTGTTGCACTCGGACCAAAGCCACGTAAGTACACACAACGCACACCAAAGAAAATGATTGCGTTGGCACTTCGTTCAGCATTGTCCGATCGTGCGCTTGAAGGCAAAGTAGTTGTTGTTGACAAGTTTGGTTTCGACAAGCCAAGCACCAAGGACGCAACATTGTTGTTGAACTCACTTGGTCTCGACGGCAAGATCATGATCGTTGTAGATCGTGATGATGAAGTCGCCAGCAAGTCATTCCGTAACTTGACCAATGTTCAGGTGGTAATCACCCCAGAACTCAATGCTTACGACATTCTCTGCAACGACTGGCTTGTGTTTACAACGGCAAGCCTGCCGAAGGTCAAGGAGGCCGCAAAGTGAAAGACCCACGCGACATCATCCTTCGCCCGATCATTTCGGAGAAGAGCTACTCATTGATGGACAAGGGAACGTACACATTTGAAGTACACCCAGACTCCAGCAAGCCAGAAATTAGTGACGCAGTCGAAGCCATTTGGAACGTCAAGGTTCGTCGCGTAAACACTCTCAACCGTCGTGGCAAGATGCGCCAGACTCGCGGAACCAACCGCTTTGGTCAGCGTCCAAACACAAAACGGGCCATCGTCACTCTTGAAGCGGGAAATGAAATCCCGTTGTTCGAGAACTAGAGCGAGCTGAAAGAGACGAACTATGGGAATTCGCAAACGTAAACCAACGAGTGCCGGTCGCCGTTTTCAAACGGTGTCCGACTTCGCTGACATCACCAAGAGCACGCCTGAAAAGTCGTTGCTTGCAAAGAAGACTTCTGCTGGTGGTCGCAACGTCTATGGTCGCGTAACTTCGCGTCACCAAGGTGGTGGACACAAGCAGCAGTACCGCATCATCGATTTCAAGCGCAACTACGACCAGTACGAAGCCAAGGTTGCAGCAATTGAATACGATCCAAACCGCACCTGCCGCATTGCACTTTTGCATTACGCCGACGGATCAAAGGCATACATCCTTGCTCCTAAGGGTCTTGAAGTGGGCATGCGTGTTCAGAGCGGACCAAAGGCAGACATCAAAGTTGGCAATGCGTTGCCACTTCGTTACTTGCCTGTAGGTACCGTCGTTCACAACATTGAATTGCGCCCTGGTCAGGGTGGCAAAGTTGGTCGTTCAGCAGGAATGGCTGTGCAGCTCGTTGCAAAAGAAGGCGACTTCGCAACATTGCGTATGCCAAGTTCTGAAATGCGTCGCGTTCCAATCGACTGCCGTGCAACTATCGGTGAAGTCGGTAACGCAGAGCACGAACTCATCAAGATCGGTAAAGCCGGACGTAACCGTTGGAAGGGCGTTCGCCCACAATCACGCGGTGTTGTAATGAACCCTGTCGACCACCCACACGGTGGTGGTGAAGGTAAGACATCCGGTGGACGTCACCCAGTTTCACCTTGGGGTAAGCCAGAGCGTCGTACCCGCAACAAGAACAAGTCGTCACAACAACTCATCGTTCGCCGTCGTCGTTCAGGAAAGGGCCGGGCATAACACATGACTCGTAGTTTGAAAAAAGGCGCATTCGTTGATGAGCACTTGCTCAAGAAGCTGGATGCCATGAACGAAAGCGGCGAGCGCAAGGTCATCAAGACCTGGTCACGTCGCAGCACGATCATTCCAGACATGATCGGCCACACCTTCGCCGTCCATGATGGTCGCAAGCACGTACCTGTTTACGTCAGCGAATCAATGGTTGGTCACAAGTTGGGCGAGTTCTCACCAACTCGCACCTTTAAGTTCCACGCAGCACAAGAAAAAGCTGCAGCAGGGCAGAAGTAAGCCATGACCGGTCCAAAACTCAACGAAGCAACCAACAAGGTTGGCGTATCTAGCGGTACTCGCGCGAAGGCAATGAATGTCCGCATGTCGGCTTCAAAGATTCGTGTTGTACTGAACCACGTTCGTGGTCTGCAAGTGCAGGAAGCTGACAGCTTGCTGTCGCTCATCCAGCGCGACTCGGCACACGACATTCGCAAGTTGCTCGCATCGGCTGTAGCTAACGCAGTAAACAACGATTCAAAAGTTGCAGAAGACCTGTACGTCAAGGCTTGCTTTGCCGATGAAGGTCCAACATTGAAGCGTTTCCGTCCACGTGCAAAGGGTCGTGCTGCTCAAATCTTGAAGCGCACTTCACACATCACCATCGTGGTCGACACCATGACCGACAAAATGTTGGCCATTCGTGAACAAAGCGCAGAGGCAAAGGGTGGCACCAAGGTTGTCAGCCGTTCAGCACGTGTTGCAGCTAGTCGTGCACGCGCAGCGAAGCCTGATGCAGACGATTCTCAAGACTCAACTGACAGCACCAACGAATCTGGTGAGGAGAACTGATGGGCCAGAAAATTAATCCATACGGTTTCCGCCTGGGAATCACCACCGACTGGAAGAGTCGTTGGTTCAGCCAGAAGGAATACCGTCATTACCTCACCGAGGACTGGAAGATCCGTGATTATCTCACGGTGCAGCTCGCCGATGCAGCAGTAAGCCGCATTGAAATTGAGCGCACACGCGACAAGCTTCGCATCGACATTCACACTGCTCGTCCGGGCATTGTGATTGGTCGTAAGGGTCAGAAGGCCGATGAACTACGCGCAGGTCTTACCGCGATGACCGGTAACAACAAAGTGCAGTTGAACATCACCGAAATCAAGCAAGCTGAACTCGATGCCGCACTTGTGGCACAGGGTGTTGCTGACCAGTTGTTGAACCGTATTGCTTTCCGTCGCGCTATGAAGCGTGCCGTGCAGAACGCACAGAAGTACGGTGCAGAAGGAATTCGAATTCAGTGTTCAGGTCGTCTTGGTGGAGCAGAAATGTGCCGCACCGAGTGGTACCGCGAAGGTCGTGTTCCATTGCACACATTGCGTGCAGACATTGACTACGGATTCCGTGAAGCAGCAACTTCAGCAGGACGCATCGGCGTAAAGGTGTGGTTGTACAAGGGCGAAATCCTTCCGTACAAGAGCCCTAACGACGATCGCATTGCTCGTGAAGCAGCAATGGCTGTTGGTCAAACGTCAGGACATTCGGATGCCACGTTGAAGGTTGTTACTTCAGCAGGCCCACGTGTTGCTGACATTGCTGACACCGAAATCGTTCCACTGGTGAAGGAAGCTGATCCAGAGTTCGAGCGTTTGTTGGCGGAAGAAGAAGACATCCAACGTCGAATCGTGGATACCCACGAGACACCGAAGTTTGGTCGGGAGTAAATCATGTTGTCACCTCGCAAAGTAAAACACCGTAAGCACCACCGTGGTCGTATGACCGGTGTGTCAAAGGGTGGAAACGAACTCGCTTTCGGCGAGTACGGCATTCAGGCTCTTGAACCAGGCTGGATCACCGCACGCCAAATCGAAGCAGCACGTATCGCCATGACCCGTCACATCAAGCGTGGTGGAAAAGTGTGGATCAACATTTTCCCTGACAAGTCAGTGACCAAGAAGCCAGCTGAAACCCGCATGGGTTCCGGAAAAGGAAACCCAGAATTGTGGGTTGCCGTGGTGAAGCCAGGTCGCATCATGTTCGAACTGTCGTACCCAAACGCAGCAACGGCGCACCAAGCACTTGATCGCGCAGTGCAAAAGCTGCCAATCAAGGCCCGCGTCGTAAGCCGCGAGGAGGCAATCTGACATGGCACGTGAACTAGCCGATCTCCGCGACATGGATCTCGCCACTTTGGTGGACGAACTCCGTAAGTCAAAGCAAGAAGCTCTCAACCTGCGTTTCCGTCATGCGACGGGTCAACTCGACAACACAGCCGAGTTGGGCGCAGTGAAGAAGCAAATTGCACGTATCAACACTCTCATTCGTCAGCAGGAAATCGCTGCTGCTGAATCAGCAGGGAAGTGAGTAAGTCATGACCGAATCAACAACCACATCTGCAACAACAGACGAAGCTCTTCGTAACGCCCGCAAGGTGCGCGAAGGCATCGTGGTGTCAAACAAGATGAACAAGACGATTGTTATTTCAATCGTTGAGCGAGTGCGCCACCCGCGCTACTCGAAGTTCGTTCAGCGCACCAAGAAGTTGTACGCACACGACGAGGCCAACGATGCACAAATCGGTGACCGCGTTCGCGTAATGGAAACTCGCCCAATGTCGAAGCAAAAGCGTTGGCGCCTCGTTGAAGTATTGGAGCGTGCAAAATGATCCAGCAAGAGTCCCGTCTTCGCGTTGCCGACAACAGTGGCGCAAAAGAAGTGTTGTGCATCAAGGTTCTTGGTGGAACACGCCGTCGTTATGCATCAATTGGTGACGTCTTCATTGGCACGGTTAAGGACGCAATTCCTGGCGCCGGCGTTAAGAAGGGCGAAGTTGTTCGTTGCGTAGTAGTTCGCGTGAAGAAGGAAAAGCGTCGTCCAGACGGCAGCTACATCCGCTTCGACGAAAACGCAGCAGTGCTGATTAAGGACGATCTCACCCCACGTGGAACCCGTATTTTCGGACCAGTTGGTCGTGAGCTCCGTGACAAGAAGTTCATGCGAATCATTTCGCTTGCACCGGAGGTGTTGTAACCATGAAGTTGAAAAAGGGTGACACCGTCATCGTTATTGCCGGAAAAGATAAGGGCAAGACGGGCGAAATTACAGAAGTAAGTCCAAAGAGCAACAAAGTGAAAGTCGCTGGTGTGAACACCGCGAAACGTCACACTGCTGCCCGCGGACAAACAGCCAACACTGGCGGAATCATTGACAAGGACATGCCTGTCGATGCTTCAAACGTCATGTTGGTGCACAAGGGAAAGCCAACTCGCGTTGGTTACAAGATCAAGGCCGACGGCACCAAGGTGCGCGTTGCCAAGAGCACCGGAGATGAAATCTGATGACTGCTGCAGTCGCATACCAACCACGTTTGAAGTTGCACTACAACGAAATTGTGCGCGCCGATCTCATTAAGCAACTCGGCGTTCAAAATGTCATGCAAGTGCCAACTTTCGAAAAGATCGTGATCAACATGGGTGTTGGCCGCGCAACTCAACAGTCGTCACTCATTGACGGCGCAGTTGCCGACCTCACTGCAATCTCTGGTCAAAAGCCAATCGTCACCAAGTCACGCACATCAATTGCGTCGTTCAAGCTTCGCGAGAACCAAGCAATCGGTTGCAAAGTGACATTGCGTGGAGATCGCATGTGGGAGTTCCTCGATCGTTTGATCGCAGTTGCAATTCCTCGTATTCGCGACTTCCGTGGTCTCCCAGGTAAGTCATGGGACGGTCATGGCAACTACACATTCGGTCTTACTGAGCAATTGGTATTCACCGAAGTGAGCTACGACAAAGTAGACACCACTCGCGGTATGGACATCACCATTGTCACCACCGCAACAACCGACCTCGATGGAAAAGCACTTCTTGATGCTTTTGGTTTCCCATTCCGTAAGGGCGAAGAACCAGCATCATCCAAAAAAGCTCGCGGAGCGGCAAAACGCTCAGCCAAGAAGAAGAAGTAAGTAGAGGACCATATGGCAAAGAAATCACTCGTTAACAAGGCGAATGCAACGCCAAAGTTCAAGGTACGCGGTTACACGCGTTGCCAGAAATGTGGACGTGCGCGTGCTGTATATCGCAAATTCGGATTGTGCCGCCTGTGCCTTCGCAAGATGGCCCATGCTGGTGAAATCCCTGGTTTGACCAAGGCAAGTTGGTGATTGCGTCATGATGACTGATCCGATCGCCGACATGCTTACGCGCATTCGCAATGCGAATGCTGCAATGAAAGACGAAGTGTTGATGCCTGCCTCAAAGCAGAAGTCAGCGCTCGCAGAAGTGCTGAAGAAAGAGGGATACATCACTGACTTCGGTCTTATCGACAACCCAACTGGTCCGGGTAAGTCGTTGAAGATCGGTCTGAAGTATTCCGATGACCGTAAGCGCACCATTCAAGGTATTAAGCGAGTATCCACACCGGGTCTTCGCGTGTACCGCAATGCAACTGAAGTACCACGCGTGTTGGGTGGTCTTGGTGTTGCTGTCCTGTCCACCAGCCAAGGGCTCATGACCGACCGCGAAGCGCGCCAGCGCAACGTGGGTGGTGAAGTCATGTGTTTCGTTTGGTAAGCGGAAACCAGTAGAGGAAAGAAGTACTCATATGTCACGTATCGGAAATGCAGCAGTCGTTGTGCCTAACGGTGTCGACGTCACTATCGCTGGTCTTTCGCTGACCGTAAAAGGTCCGAAGGGCACGCTGTCACGTGTGTTCCCAACTGGAGTTTCCATCGCTCGCGAAGAAAACACCATCGTGGTTACTCGCGACAACGAAGAGCGCGATTCACGTGCACGTCACGGTTTGGTTCGCAC
>JBJOOQ010000053.1:0-15296 GCA_046051205.1 Actinomycetota bacterium | reverse complement strand
ATTCGTAGACCGCACCACAACTGCTCTTGCCGAGTTGGTAGAAGTTGATTCGCCAGAAGCGATGATCAACAGTGACTTGCAGGCGCGAGTTCGCGGCACTGTCGAACAGTTTCAGGCGCAAGGTATTGCACTTGAACAATGGTTGTCGGCAACTGGTCAGTCAACAGAAGCATTCATCGAGTCACTTCGTGGTGAGTCGGTGAAGGCTGTGAAGATCGACCTTGCATTGCGCGCCGTTGCACTTGCAGAAGCATTTGAGTCCGATGCAGACGACCTTGAAGCAGAGCTTTCCCGCATTGCAACTCAGGCTGGCCGCAAGTTGGCGCAAGTTCGCAAGTTGTATGAGCAGAACGATGCCATTGCAGAACTTGAAGCACAGATTCGCAAGTCGAAGGCAGTGGACTGGTTGCTCCGCAACTCAACCCTTGTCGATGTTGACGGAAACGCAATTAGCGCCGACACCTTGTTTGGTGAGGAAGACGGCGAATAAGCCTCAAACTCGCGCAATTGAGCCGAGTAGCGGGCAAGTGCCACACCTAATTGACGCAGGGGCGTGAGCCCCCGCAACTATCATCGTTTCCAGAAGGTTCGCCCTGAGGAGATGCACCATGCGTGAAAATAATGTGATGCGGAATTACTACATTCCGAGTGTCACCGAAACAACTAGCCGGGGTGAGCGCACGTCCGACTTGTACAGCCGCCTGTTGAAGGAGAACATCATTTTCCTCGGCACGCCAATTGACGACACCATTGCCAACTTGATCTGTGCACAGCTCATCCACCTGGAGAGCGAGAACCCGGATAAAGACATCAACATCTATATCAATAGTCCTGGTGGAGATATCACGGCATTGTTCGCTATCTACGACACCATGCAGTTCATTAAGAACGACATCGCCACCATTTGCTTGGGACAAGCCGCATCTGCCGCTGCAGTGTTGCTTGCCGCTGGCACGAAGGGCAAGCGTCTTGCACTTCCGCACGCACGAGTGTTGTTGCATCAGCCGTATGGCCAAGTTGGCTACTCGCAAGTCACCGACTTGGAGCTTGCTGCACGCGAAATTTTGCGTATGCGAGAGTTGCTTGAACAGATTTTGTCGAAGCACACGGGCCAGACCATCGATCGAATTCATGTCGACACCGATCGTGACTTCACACTTGAAGTACAGGCAGCTCTTGACTATGGCGTGATAGACGAAATCATCACCACTCGCGCAATGACCGACCGCTCCGGCCCAATTCGCTGAGGCGCGGTTAACTACTCATGGCAAAGTTTGGCGATACCGCAGAATTGGTGAAGTGCTCGTTCTGCGCAAAGTCGCAGAAGCAGGTGAAGAAGCTCATCGCCGGACCTGGCGTGTACATCTGTGATGAATGCATCGACCTGTGCAACGAAATCATCGATGAAGAGTTTACTCAAACTCCAACGGTTGGAGTTGAAGAGCTTCCAATTCCACGCGATATTCGCGCATTCCTCGATGAGTATGTAGTTGGACAAGATCAAGCCAAGAAAGTGCTCGCGGTTGCGGTGTTTAATCACTACCGACGCATTAGGCACAAGTCAACAAGTACTCGTAAAGATGAAGTTGAATTGCAAAAGAGCAACATCTTGTTGCTTGGCCCAACGGGTTGCGGCAAGACGCATATGGCTCAAACTCTTGCCAAATTGCTTAATGTTCCGTTTGCAATTGCCGATGCAACCGCGCTCACCGAAGCTGGATATGTCGGTGAAGACGTTGAAAACATTCTGTTGAAGTTGTTGCAAGCGGCCGATTTTGATGTTGCTCGTGCAGAAACTGGCATTGTCTATATTGACGAAATTGACAAGGTCGCCCGCAAGAGCGAGAACCCATCAATTACACGTGACGTTTCGGGTGAAGGTGTGCAACAGGCGTTGTTGAAGATTCTTGAAGGCACCGTTGCTGCTGTTCCGCCACAGGGTGGACGGAAGCATCCGCACCAAGAGTTCATTCAAATCGATACGACCAACGTGTTGTTCATTGTCGGTGGAGCATTTGCTGGTCTCGATTCCATTATCGAACAGCGCATTGGTCACAAAGGTGTTGGCTTCCATGCCAACGTTCGATCAAAGGCCGAAAAAGACCCAGGTGAGTTGTTTGCTCAAGTGCTTCCAGAAGACTTGCAAAAGTTCGGCATGATTCCAGAGTTCATTGGTCGATTGCCAATGGTTGGTGCTGTGCACAGTTTGGACAAACAGGCACTCATTCAAATTCTCACTGAACCGAAGAATGCTTTGTTGAAGCAGTATCAGAAGTTCTTCGAATTTGAAGACATCGAGTTGGAGATTACTCCAGATGCAATGGTGGCAATTGCTGATCAAGCACTAAGTCGTGGCACCGGAGCTCGCGGTTTGCGCGCAATTCTTGAAGAAGTGTTGCTTAACACCATGTACGAATTGCCGGGCCGCACCGATGTGGCAAAAGTGATTGTGGACGTGGACGCTGTGGTCAGCAAAGCCGACCCAACCATTGTTCCTCGTTCAACACGCGTTGCCCGACAGCGCCGCGCTGCTTCTTAGCCCTAACCTCGTCGCTATGAATTATGAAGAGGCGCTTGTCTATTTAGACGAGCATGCAAGCTACGAAAAGACTGGGCGAGTTGAATCTCCTTCGCTTGACAATATTTCTGCATTCATGGATGTGATGGCACATCCTGAGTTGAATTACCCGGTTATCCATGTGACGGGAACCAATGGCAAGGGTTCGACCACGCAGATTATTTCCAAGTTGTTGATGGCACATGGTTTGCACGTCGGCACCTACACAAGCCCACACCTTGAGCATTTGACTGAACGCATTTCTCGCAATGGTGAGCCAATCAGCCAAGAAGCGTTTGCGGAGTGCGTTGCAGCGATAGCAGATGCAGAGGCGTTGTCTGGCGTGCGACCAACGTATTTTGAAATCGTCACCGCTGCTGCATTTCGCCATTTCGCAGACGAAGCGGTTGATGTTGCTGTCATTGAAGTAGGAATGTTGGGTCGATGGGATGCGACCAACGTGGTGCGTTCGGAAGTTGCGGTCATTACCAACATCGCTCTTGATCACATGGAATTCGCGGGGCCAACTCTTGGGCATATCGCGTATGAAAAAGTTGGAATATCGAAAGAGCACAGTTCGCTTGTTGTTGGCGATGTGAACCCAGATTTGGATTCGATTTGGGCAAGTGCGCCTTCAGCGAAACTATTGAAGCGAAACGAAGAGTTTGAATGTGTTGACAACGAACTTGCAGTAGGCGGACGCCTCCTCGACATACGTACTCCGCGCGCGATGTACCAAGAGGTCATGGTTCCTCTTCACGGACAACATCAGGGCGACAACGCAAGCATTGCGTTGGTTGCGGTTGAAGAATTTTTTGATGCACAACTCGACATTGAAGTAGTGCGCGAAGGGTTTGCCATGGTGCAAATGCCAGGACGTTTTGAAGTGCTTGGTCGTCAACCACTGGTTGTTGTTGACGGTGCTCATAACCCGGCAGGTGCAGATGTGTGTGCACAAGTGTTCTTTGATGATTTTTCTCCGGAAGGTCGCCGCATTGCAGTCGTCGGACAATTGTTGGGACGAGATCCTGAGTTGCTGCTTTCGGCATTGCGCATTGATGAATTCGATTTAGTGGTGTGTTGCACGGCACCTTCTCCTCGAGGTATGAGTGGTGAGCAAATTGCGCAAAGCGCCCGCGCTATGGGGTGCGACGAAGTAGTGGTATGCAACACGGTGGAAGAGGCATGTTCACGAGCGCTCAAGGATGCGCGTGCTGAAGATGCCGTGTTAATTGCAGGATCTTTGTATTTGGTAGGTAGTGCGCGGACCTATTTACGGCGTAACCTGTAACCCGTGAGCAACAGAACCCTCGTCCTCCTTAAGCCAGATGCAGTTGAGCGCCAATTAGTTGGCAGCATCGTTTCCCGTTTTGAGACCAAAGGCCTCAAGATCGTCGCCATGGAATTGCGAACACTCGATGCCGCAATTTTGGAGCGCCACTACGAGGAGCACAAGGGCAAGGGCTTCTATGCCGAGCTTGTTTCATTTATGTCGCGTGGTCCAGTTGTTGCCTTGGTCGTTGAAGGACCAGAAGACACGTGGGAAATCTTGCGCAACATGATGGGTGCAACTAACCCACGTAATGCAGCACCAGGAACGATTCGTGGCGATTACGGCACATTGTTTACCGAAAACCTCATTCACGGAAGCGACTCTGCAGCATCTGCAGCCCGTGAAATTGGTATCTTTTTCCCAAACCTGTAGGCGATAGGCGCTTGTCGCCTGCTGAGGAGACCTAATACATGGCTGGTGGAGGCTCACTTTCGTTGGGGCGTGATATCGCCATCGACCTGGGTACCGCAAACACGTTGGTGTATGTCAAAGGTGAAGGCGTTGTTCTTAACGAGCCAAGCACTGCCGCTGTAGACAGCCGCACGGGGCAGTTGGTTGCCGTTGGGTTTGAAGCCAAACGGATGTGGGGTCGTGCTCCGCAGAACATTCGACTCGTTCGTCCGCTGAAGGACGGCGTCATCGCCGATTTCGATGTGTGCGAGAAGATGTTGCGCTTTTTCATTCAGAAGGTGCACACCAGTAAGTGGAACAAGCCGCGCATGATTATTTGCGTACCTTCGGAAATCACGGGTGTAGAAAAACGAGCAGTGCAAGATGCCGCAGAGTTTGCTGGTGCTCGCAGGCCTGTGTACATCATCGAAGAACCGATGGCTGCAGCGATTGGTGCTGGTCTTCCAGTTCACCTACCGAGTGCAAACTTGATTGTTGACATTGGTGGTGGAACAACCGAAGTTGCTGTTATCTCAATGGGCGGCATTGTGACTGCTCATTCGGCTCGAGTTGCTGGCGATGAATTGAATGATGCAATTGTTTCCATGTTTCGCAAAGAGTTCTCACTTGAAATTGGTGAGAACACTGCAGAAGAAGTGAAATTGCAACTTGGTTCTGCATGGCCATTGGCTGAAGAACTCACCGCAGATGTTGGTGGTCGCGATGTGACCACCGGGCTACCACGTACGCAGGTGATTACAAGCGAAGACGTTCGAGCTGCACTTGATGAATCGGTTGGAACGATCGTTGCTGCAATTAAGACGACGCTTGAACGTACGCCACCAGAACTTGCTGCCGACATTATTGGTCATGGCTTGGTGCTGTCGGGCGGCGGGGCATTGTTGGCTGGATTATGCGAGCGCGTTACTTATGAAACCGGAATTCACGCATATTTGGCGCCAGAGCCGTTGTATTCAGTGGTGCTTGGTTGTGGATTGACATTGGACAACATTGAAGCGATGAAGGGTCTGACAACACAGACCTCCTTCGACTAGGTCGCATAGGTACACGATTGTGTCCGCGATTTCAGCAAAACGTAAACGAGCAATCGCATTACTTTCGCTGACCTCCATCATCCTCATCACTCTTGACTTGCAGGGAAGTGCATCAACCTCGGTGTTGCGCGGAACCTTTGGCGTGTTCTTTCGACCAATTGAAGGCGTGGCCCGTGTGATTACGCGTCCTGTCAGCAATGCATGGCATGGAATTACGCACTACAACGCGGTAACAGAAGAAAATGATTTGCTTCGCGAAAAGATCGCTCAGCAAGAAGGTGCTGCAGTTGCTGCAGCTGCGTCAGTCCGCTTGTCGCAAGAGTTGTTGGCTCTGAACGGTCTGCCAACACTTGCTGGAATTAACTCGGTGAGTGCACAGGTCATTGGTGACTCACCATCCAACTTTTCGCAAAACGTCGAAATCAACCAGGGCAGTGACAGCGGGGTCAAAGTTGGAATGCCCGTCATGAATGCGGCTGGTCTTGTCGGCAAAATCACCAAAGTGTTCCCAAGACGATCCATTGTCATGTTGATTACCGATCCTGAATACGCACTGTCGGTAAAGGTGATCAATAATCCTGAAGCGGCGTCTCCGATTAATGACCCTGAGGCCTCAGCAACAACATCAAGCACGACCACCACGACAACGACAATTCCAAAACCGCAACCAACGTCCAACATCCCTGGGTTTACGCCTGGAACGACAACGTTGCCTCTAACAACGATCAATGTGCCGGTGAGTATTCCGTCGCTGACTCCGACGCTGACTGTTCCGAATAATGGCGCTCTGCCAATTCGTGAAACGGGAATTCTTGAAGGTCGCGGACCGTCGCGAGTTCCCATTGTTCGATTTATTGATAGTGCACAACGATTCGGAACAATTCTTCCGGGTGCACCGATTGTGACCTCTGGTGGTTCGTTGAGTCTCGCTCCACCAGACATTGTGGTTGGAACTGTTTCAAAGGTGACCGACAGGCTTGGCACTTCAGGGCCAATTTTGGAAATCAATCTTGTTGCCGACTTGGCGAACCTTTCGTTCGTGCGCATTTTGTTGTATCAGCCAATCACCGAGCAGGTGAAACCGTGAGCATTCGGTTTATCCGGTTCATCTCGTCGCGATGGACGAGACTGGTACTCGTTGCATCGGTGCTGATGGGCTTCCAGACCACGCTGTTTAATGACATGCGGCCGTTTGGAGTGATGGCACAAGTAATGGTGCTGTTTGCTGCATGTGCGGGTGTGGTCTATGGGGCAGAAATCGGTGCTGTGGCCGGACTGATCATCGGTTTGATGTATGACTGCGTGTTGACGACGCCACTTGGTTTGGCATCCCTTGTGCTTGGTGCTACTGCATTCGTTGCAGGGGCCTTTCCTTATTTCGTTCGTGATTCAAGTTGGTGGAATAAAGCAATTGCTGTGGCAGTAGCGAGCGCGGTCGGCGAGATTCTGTTTCCCATTGCCCAAGCACTTGTAGGTCTGGGTGGGTGGGTGCAATGGCGGATCTTTGTTGTGGCAGCAGTCGTGGCGCTCATCAACATGGTGCTTGCTCCATTGCTTATGCCAGTTGTCCGTTGGACGCTTAAAGAAACTTTGGTTGGGTAGCGATAGCGATGCCACAAAACAATCAGACGCGCCGTTTGCTTTCTCTCGGCATTGTGGCCTTGGTGTTGATGGGGACCTTGACCGTTCGAATGTGGTTCTTGCAAGCGGTGAAAGCCGAAAGCGATGAAGAGATCGTCCTTTCTGTGCGCACGCGAACAATTCGCTTGTACCCAGAAAGAGGAAGAATTTTTGATGCAAAGGGTCGTGTAGTTGCCGATAACAAGCGCACCTTAACGGCAACGATTGATCGCGAAGTTATTCGCGACCCCGAAGATCGGTTGTTGATGTTCCAACGCTTGTCCGGTCCTTTGCAAATCTCGGTGGAGGGTTTGTTTAAGCGTTACGAGGACAAGCGGTTCGGTCCGCTTGAAGCACTCCCACTTAAAGACGATATTTCCGAAGAGACGGCTCAGTTTTTAGTGGAACGTTCTGAGGATTATCCGGGAATTTACATTCGAGAAGATTGGAAACGTAATTACCCCTACGGGGCAATTGGTAGCCATGTCATTGGGTACATGGGTGCAATCTTGGAGAGAAATCTTGCGTACTACAAGTCCATTGGGTACGACCCCAATGAACGTGTCGGTGGCTACGGAGTAGAGCAGTCGTATGAAACCATTCTGCGCGGCACGCCTGGGTATGTGCGGTATGAAGTCAATGCGCAAGGAAAACTTCTGCGACTGGAAGAACGAGTTGAACCCATTGTTGGTAACGACATTGTGTTGTCTGTTGATATGGAGATGCAACAGTTTGCTGAGCAGGCTCTCGAAACTCAGCTTGGTATGCGTCGCCGAGTTGAGGCCGGAATTGTAAAGCTCGAAGACGGAACTCCAGACCCTGCAAATCCTGATCCAGTGTTGTATAAAGCACCAGCCGGATCAGTGGTGATGGTGAATCAAGACAATGGGCAAGTTCTCGCAATGGCTTCATTCCCGCGATTTGATTCGCGGTGGTTTACGTCTGGAGTATCAACCGAAAAGTTTGCTCAGGTGTTTCCAGAATCTGATGACCCAGACATGTCAATCTTGGTGAACCGCGCAGTTTCCGGTCGGTACAACTTGGGTTCCTCGTTCAAGCCCTTTGTTGCGTTTGCTGCATTGAGTATGAATACTTGGATTTGGGTTCATACAAACTTGAAAGTATTCCCAATGGTCGCTGTCAAGACGGTGTGAAGTGCGTGTTCCGTAATGCCATCTGTGCTTCAACCGGTTCACCGTGTCGATACGGAGTGGTAAACGTTGAGAGTGCGCTTGCGGTTTCGAGCGATGCTTTCTTTTACAAAATTGGTGAACAGATTTTGACTGAACGCGGTTATCAACCGATTCTGGAAAACGAAGTTCGCAAGTTTGGATTTGGCTCTCCAACGAACATTGACCTGCCGTATGAATATGCAGGCACTATTCCGAGCAAAGCATTAAAAAAGCGCATGGCAGATATTGGTGCGATATCGGAAGAGTCGGGACGGGCGTATTACGTCGGTGATCAGATTCTGTTTTCCATTGGGCAGGGGTTGCTCTCGGCTACGCCAATTCAAACTGCATCCGCATACGCCACGCTTGGCAATGGTGGAAAGGTGATGCGGCCGCATGTGGTGAAGGCGATATTGGCCCCTGGTACACCTGATATAAAACCGGGCGTTGCAGATATCAGTTTCGTAAACATTGCCGACTCATCGCAGGTGGTGGAACGTTTTGACGATGAGCAGCCGACAAGCACGTTGGCATTGGCAGAGACAAGTCTTCAACCAATCGTTCGTGGGTTGCAACGGGTGATTCGTGGCCCAGGTACGAATTATGACGGATACCACAAGACCACAGGAGAGTTGTTGTTCCGTGGTTATCCGTATGCAGAACTACCGATTGCGGGAAAGACTGGAACCGCACAGGGTTTTGGCAACTTGCCATGGAATGACTCATCTGCATTCGGCGCGTTGAGTTTGAGTCCGCGACCGGAATACAAGTATTCAGCATTTGCGTATTTGGAAAAGGCTGGTTACGGATCACAAGCTGCAGCTCCAGTAGTGAAGTGCTTGTACATCGCACTTGCCGGCAAGTATCGGTTTGACCCACTGAATGTTGCTGATCCGCTAAACACCGCTAGCAGCACAGCTGCGCAGCCGATGTATTTACGTAATCCATCCTGCTTGGTGGGTGGTCGCTCAGAGAGTCGTGATTAATGGATCTAGCGTTCCTTAATCGAGTGATTCCTCGCAAACCCTCTGCGAACCCACTTGGGTTGCGTGGAAGTTATGCAGATCCCATTCGAAACATCGACTGGATTTTGATGAGTGCGGTGATCGCCCAAGTCATTATCGGACTCTTTACGGTGTTCAGTGCCACGCGCCAACGATTGATTGACCAAAACCTTGACGTCTTCGTGTATGTGCAGCGCCAAGTTCTGTTTGTCATTATTGCTGTAGCGGTAATGGCAATTGTGATGTCGGTTGGTCATGATTGGCTTCGAGCGCAAAGCGGCTTTCTCTACGGAGCCGTCTTATTACTGCTCATCATGGTGCTCGGCGCTGGAGCAGTAACAGGCGGAGCGCGATTGGCTTTTGACTTCGGGCCGTTCTCCGTGCAGCCTGCCGAGTTGGCTAAACCTGTTTTGTTGATTCTGGTTTCTAGTTATCTCAGCGAATCTGTTCCGGAGAAGATTGATTGGCACCACTTTGTGATGACGCTGTACATCGTGCTCATTCCGTGTGGATTGATCTTGATGCAACCAGACCTTGGATCTGCGTCGGTGATCTTGGCTGGTGTCGCCGGTGTTTTGTATGTCGGAAATGCACGTCGTCGATATTTGGCGCTGATTGGTGGAATGTTCGTTGCTACTGCTTTGGGTTTGATGGCGGCAGTTCCAAGTTTGCGCTATCAGGGGAACAGATTCGTTGCGTGGTTTTTGCAGAACTCCAATAACAAAGATCTTGAAAACATTGTGTTGCAAGTGCGTTATGCAAAACGTGCTGTGTCGACTGGTGGATTCTTTGGCAAGGGTTATTTGGAGGGGCCACTGACAAACGGAAAATACGTGCCAGTGCAATTTACGGACTTCCCATTTTCTGCAATTGGAGAACAGTTCGGCATGGTTGGTGGAGCAGTGGTGCTCGGAATTTTTGGTGTCATTCTTTGGCGCCTCTGGAGAACGGCACAAATGGCCCGCGATCGGTTCAGTTTCTTTCTGGCAAGTGGCGCCTTCACCATGGTCGTGTTTCAGATCTTTCAGAACATCGGCATGACCCTTGGAGTCACCCCGGTGAGCGGTTTGCCCCTGCCATTCATTTCATATGGTGGCTCGCACCTCATCAGTTCGGCCATCCTCATTGGCTTGGTCCAGAGCATTCACATGCGGAGGCTGTAGGAAGGCCTACCCCCATGGGGTAGCCTGAAGGTTACGGAAGGGCGTTTTGCCCCTCCCAAGGTCGATCACGCGATAGCGATTCGAACCTGGCATGCGACACATCGTTGCGGCAGGTTGAAGCGCTGGACCGCGACGATATTGCACAGTGTGGGCATCGTTGCCCCGTTGGTGCGATATCCAATACAGGAAACGAGCAAGCACAATGAGTGAAATGAGCGCAGGGGTTCCTACCCCCGAGCAGCCACAGGGCAACGCACCACAGTTTGGTCAGCCACGTACGCCAGGAACTCCGGGCGGAGTAAAGAAGCGTCGTCGCGGTAAGCGCGGTGGACGCAATCGCAACAAGACACGTGTTGAGGGTGCAGCTGGTCAGAACGGCCAAAATGCACAAAGTGGCGAACCTGGTCAGACACCACGGCCAAGCCAGCCTCGGGCACCTCGTCCTCCTCGCGAAAATCCGGTTGCTCAAGACATCGAACTTCCAGATCCGCCGCGCGAAGGCATGATGGCAAGTCCAGAAGCAGCCGATGCTGCGCTGGTGCGCAAGCCACAAATTGGCGATACCCGTCCAGCCCCTGCAAGCGCAGTAGCCGCAGCCAAGCCAGCCGCTGCAACAGCAGAAGGCGAAGCAAAGCCAAAGAGCCGCAACCGTCGTGGCGGTAAGCGTGGTGGGCGTAATCGTCGAAAGTCGTCTGATCGCAGTGATAGTTCAGTTGTAGGAACAGACGCAGAACTGATTGAGCGTCGTCGCGGAAAAGAGCGCAACGGTAAAGCGGTTGGTCGCTACATGATGTGCGTGCAAGTGCGTGAAGAATTCACACAAGTTGCCATGCTCGAAGGTCGCAGTCTGATTGAGCATTACGTTTCACGTCCAGCCGACGACGAAACCCAAATTCACGGCAACATCTATTTGGGACGCGTGCAAAACGTGTTGCCAGGTATGGAAGCTGCCTTCGTTGACATCGGTACGCAGAAAAATGCAGTGCTGTATCGCGGAGATGTGCAGTTCGATAAAGACGATGTGGTCGAGCAAGGTCCAGACCCACGTATTGAACAAGTACTGAAGTCGCGTCAAATGATTTTGTGCCAGGTGACGAAGAACCCGATTGCCGCTAAGGGTGGTCGATTGACGCAAGAAGTTTCATTACCGGGCCGTTTCGTTGTGCTCATTCCAGATTCACGCACCTACGGAATTTCAAAGCGTTTGCCAGAAGGCGAGCGTCGCCGCTTGCGCGGAATTCTTGATCGCATCAAGCCAGAACAGCACGGAATCATTGTGCGTACGGCTGCAGAGAATGCCACCGAACACGAACTCACCACTGACCTCACTCGATTGATTGAGCAGTGGAATGAAATTCGTGCCAAGGCAGAGAAGGCAACTTCGCCAACATTGCTGTATCGCGAACCACCACTTGCAGTGCGAGTGATTCGTGAAGAGTTCAGTAGCGACTATCGCGGCATTGTTATTGACGACGCAGCATTGTTTGAAGAAGTGCGCGATTACATCGGCGCGTTCAACCCAGAGTTTGCCGATCGCATCGAACTGTATGACGCCGAAAAAGAAGGCTTGCCGCTATTTGAACAGCATCGCGTGCACGAGCAGTTGCGCAAAGCGCTCGACCGAAAAGTGTGGTTGCCTTCAGGTGGTTCGCTCATTATCGAGCACACTGAAGCGCTCACCGTGATCGACGTGAACACTGGAAAGAACGTTGGTAAGTCCAACCTTGAAGAAACCGTGTTTCACAACAACCTTGAAGCAGCAGATGAAATTGCTCGCCAGTTGCGCTTGCGCGACATTGGCGGAATTATCGTCATCGACTTTATTGACATGGAAATTCGAGAGAATCGCCGCAAGGTGCTCGAAGCCTTTAAAGATGCTCTGTCGCGCGATAAAACCCGCACACAGGTATTTGAGATTTCCGAGCTTGGCTTGGTCGAAATGACCCGAAAGCGCATTGGCGAGGGGTTATTGACCAACTTCGCCGATCCGTGTGTGACCTGTGAGGGTCGCGGGGTCATGATCGACCTGTCGATGTTGGATTAGTCAGAGTTGGGAAGCCCGATAGTTCAGGGGTAGAGTAGGAGACCGTTATGTACGCAGTAATCGCAACCGGAGGAAAGCAGGAGAAAGTCGCACAGGGACAACAGGTCCATGTGGAGCTTCTCAATGCAGCAGATGGCGCTGAGGTGAAATTCACCCCGGTGCTCCTCGTGGACGGCGCGACCGTGTTGTCAACACCTGGCGAATTGGCCAAGGCAATCGTGACTGCAAAAGTTGTTGGTAAAGCAGCCGGTCCAAAGATCGACGGCTTCACCTATAAGCGCCGCACTAACCAGCGCCGTCGCTTCGGACATCGTCAAAAGTATTCGGTGATTGAAATCACCAGCATCGCGAAAGGCTGAAACATGTCAAAGACCAAGGGTGGCGGTTCTACACGTAACGGTCGCGATTCAAACGCGCAACGACTCGGTGTCAAAGTATTTGACGGCACCAAGATCACCGCAGGAACAATTCTCATTCGTCAGCGCGGCACCAAAGTGCACCCTGGCAAAAACGTTGGCATTGGCAAAGACGACACCTTGTTCGCTCTTGCACACGGCAGCGTGAAGTTTGGCGAACGTCGTGGCCGCAAGGTTGTTGACGTTCTTCCAACTGCCTAACGCTTCTCGCGTTTTAGTGCGTATCGATTCCCTGCGGGAGTCTGCTCTGTTCCCAACCAAGTAGGCCAGCGCCTTGTCGGCATGCGAACCGATCGGTCATTCCGCCCACGTACGCAACTGCATCTCGCAATGCTTGCTCGCTATGACTTGGCGAAATTTCCTGATGTGGCTGCGTAGCCATGAGGTGCGGATGCGCAACGTAATGCTCAACAAGGGCACGCAATAAATCGATTACCGACTTCGCTTGATTGCGCGAAGCCTCGCGCATATAGATGTTGTCGTAATTGAATTTACGAAACGCTGCAAGTGCATCGGCTTCGTTTGACTTCATGCCTACGCGACCATTGTGCAAACTTGCACCAATCATGGAAGAGATGAATGCGCGCAGTTGGCTAGAGCGTGTTTCGCCGCAGTATGTGCGAACGATGTCGGGCAGCTGGCTTGGCGAAACAATTCCTGTCGCGACTGCATCTTCGAAGTCGTGGCAGACATAAGCAATGCGGTCTGCCCACGACACCACTTCGCCTTCAGGTGTTTGCGGTGCAGGCCGTGACCATGAGTGATTGCGAATGCCGTCGAGTGTTTCAGTGCACAGGTTGAGCGGAACCAACGTGACGTCGGCGCCCCACACTGCATGGTCGAAACCTTCGGGAATGAATGGACTCAGTGCGTCTTCGCTGGCGTGACCGCCTGGGCCGTGACCACAGTCGTGGCCGAGCGCGATGGCTTCGGTGAGTGCAACGTTGAGCCCCAGTGCACGCGAAACTGCAGTTGCGACTTGGGCAACTTCGAGTGCATGCGTGAGGCGAGTGCGTTGGTGGTCTTGAGGGAACACGAAGACTTGCGTTTTGCCGGCGAGTCGGCGAAACGCTGACGCGTGAAGAATACGATCACGGTCGCGCTCGAAACACGTGCGGAATGGGTCTTCCTCTTCGGCTACTGCACGATCGCCAGCACCAAATGAACGTGTGGCCAGTGGTGCGAGCAGTTCGTGTTCGCGTGCTTCACGTTCTTGGCGGTCAACGATGTGCGTGCTGCCTGCACCAGCCCATGAATCGGCATGGGCAAAGCGAATGCCGTCGTTATCGAAACCATGCATGGTCTGAGCCCACGCAATAGCTCGACTGTGGGATTCGCTTGAGTCAATACTTTCGGCTGGGCGGTCGGCTGGTGTATTCACGGTATTCACGATATGTCGCTCACGATATATACGGGGTGTTGCAGCAGTAGCCTAGAAAGCCCCTATGAGCGCATTTGTCGACGAAGCCCAACTCAACGTTCGCGGTGGCGACGGCGGCTTTGGTTGCGTCAGTTTCCGTCGTGAGGGGCCAGTTGCATTCGGCGGTCCAAACGGTGGCGATGGTGGTGACGGCGGGTCAGTGTGGCTAGTAGCCGATCACAACGTTGCTTCGCTGTTGGCGTTTCGCGATCACCCGCACCGCAGGGCCGGCGATGGCGTAAACGGCATGGGCAAGGACTTGCACGGACGCCGTGGAGCCGACCTGATTGTGAATGTTCCTGAGGGAACTCAAGTAAAAGATTTATATACGGGCGAAGTACTGGCCGACTTGCCAGTGCACGGATCGAAGTGGTGTGCATCGCGTGGCGGTCAGGGTGGTCGCGGTAACGCGCGCTTTTTGTCGAACCGTCGTCGCGCACCAAAGTTTGCCGAGCAAGGCGAGCACGGACTTGATCGCTGGCTAAAACTTGAATTGAAACTAATGGCCGATGTTGCGTTGGTCGGATTTCCGAATGCAGGCAAGAGCACGTTCATCAGTTCGGTATCGGCAGCAAAGCCAAAAATTGCGAACTATCCGTTCACCACACTTGAGCCACACCTTGGTGTTGTGCGCCTTGATGCGGAAACTGAATTCATCATTGCCGACATTCCAGGAATTATTGAAGGCGCGAGTCAAGGTAAAGGTCTTGGTCATCAATTCCTTCGTCACATTGAGCGTGCTCGTGTGTTGTGCGTGCTCGTCGACCTTGCACCGATGGATGGAATGTCTGCACAAGAGCAAGAACGCATTTTGTTGCACGAGTTGGGCGAGTATCGACCAGATCTACTCACACGTCCACGGTTGGTGGTTGCCACGAAGACCGATGCGGCTGAAGCCGACACGATTGACGCATGGAAGGGCTCAAAAATGTCTGCGGTCACTCGCGACGGTGTGCGCAAAGTGTTGGGCGATCTTGCCGACTTGGTGAAGCATGCGCGCACGCTAGAGCCACCAAAGCAAGGTGCTGTCGTCATTAAGCCAAAGGCTGAAGGATCGCGCGTTGAAAAGCTTGGCGATTTGGAATTCCGTATTCATGGTCGCGAAGTAGAGCGCGCGGTTGC
>JBJOOQ010000052.1:0-8620 GCA_046051205.1 Actinomycetota bacterium | reverse complement strand
ACCGACCACTGTCCGTTCTGCATGAAGGATCAAAAAGAACTCGGTCTTGGTAACTTCTCCAAGATTCCAAACGGCATGGGTTCAGTTGAACACCGTATGGAACTCATTTACCAGGGTGTTGTGCAAGGTGAAATTTCACTTGAGCGCTGGGTGGAAACATGCAGTACTTCGCCAGCACGCATGTTCGGCATGTATCCAAAGAAGGGCATCATCGCTCCAGGATCAGACGCCGACATTTTGGTATGGGATCCAAACGGAAAAACCAAGATTGGTATTAACGACAAGCACCACATGAACATGGACCACTCGTCATGGGAGGGTTTCAAGATCGACGGCAAGGTGGACACCGTATTGTCGCGTGGAATGATCGTTGTCGAAAACGACACCTTTAAGGGCAAGAAAGGTCATGGCAAATTCATCAAGCGTGACCTCTGCCAGTACCTCAACTAATTCAGTCACCCCTCTAATAGAAAACAATCAGGAGAAATATGCAACGCATTAGCCATTGGGTCAACAACAAAGTTGTAGCCGGAACATCAGGAAACGTTGGCAAGGTGTACAACCCAGCCACCGGAGAAGTACAAGCCGAAGTTGACCTGGCATCAGTTGCCGAAGTTGATGCAGTAGTTGCAGCGGCAAAAGAGGCATTCGTTACCTGGCGTGCAACCAACTTGTCGCGTCGCGCAGAAATCATGTTCCGCATGCGCGAACTTGTTGATGCAAACCGCAAAGAGCTTGCCAACATTGTTTCGCTAGAGCACGGCAAAGTGCCAAGCGATGCGATGGGCGAAATTGCTCGCGGCCTCGAAAATATCGAGTTTGCTTGCGGTATTCCAGCAATGTTGAAGGGCGGATACTCGGAGCAGGCTTCAGGCGGCGTTGACGTGTATTCAATTCGTCAGCCACTTGGTGTTGTTGCCGGAATCACCCCGTTCAACTTCCCAGCCATGGTGCCAATGTGGATGTTTGCAAACGCAATCATGTGCGGAAACACCTTCGTCTTGAAGCCATCGGAAAAGGATCCATCAGCAGCAATGTTCGTTGCTGACTTGTTGCGTCAAGCAGGTTTGCCAGAAGGCGTGTTCAACGTGTTGCACGGTGACAAGGTTTCTGTAGATCGTTTGCTCGAGCACAAAGATGTTCAGTCAATTTCGTTTGTTGGTTCAACGCCAATTGCGAAGTACGTGTACGAAACCGGAACTAAGAACGGAAAGCGCGTTCAAGCACTTGGTGGTGCAAAGAACCACATGCTCGTGCTTCCAGACGCCGACCTCGACATGGCAGCAGACGCAGCAGTTTCCGCAGCGTATGGTTCAGCAGGCGAGCGCTGCATGGCAGTCTCAGTTGTGCTTGCGGTTGACTCCGTAGCTGACGCGCTGGTTGAAAAGTTGAGTTCACGTATTCCAAACATCAAGGTTGGACCAGGAACTGATCCAGCAGCAGAGATGGGACCACTCATCAGCCGCGAACACCGCGACAAGGTTGCAAGCTTTGTTACCAATGCAAATGCAGAAGGTGCAAAAGTTGTTGTTGACGGAACTGACAAGGCAAAGGATGCTGGTTTCTTCTTGAACCCAAGCCTCATCGACAACGTGAAGCCAGGCATGAAGTGCTACGACGAAGAAATCTTCGGACCAGTTCTTACCGTGATGCGCGTGAAGAGCTACCAAGAAGGTCTCGACACCATCAATGCCAACCAGTTCGGAAACGGTACGGCAATCTTCACCCGCGACGGTGGCGTTGCTCGCCAATTCCAGTTCGACGTTCAAGTGGGAATGGTTGGCATCAACGTGCCAATTCCAGTTCCAGTGTCGTACTACTCATTTGGTGGTTGGAAGGCTTCGCTGTTCGGCGACCAGCACATGTACGGACCAGAAGGAATCAACTTCTTCACCCGCGGCAAAGTGGTTACCTCACGTTGGCCAGACCCACGTACGTCGTCGGTCAACTTGGGTTTTCCACAAAACCGCTAATTACACGTCTACATAACTAAGGGGAGAGCAATGGACATCGGTGTTGTATTGCAAACCACTCCGCCATCATCGCGCGTAGTGGATTTAGCCAAGAAAGCCGAGATGTTCGGCTTTTCGCATGTTTGGACATTTGACAGTCACATTTTGTGGCAGGAACCGTATGTGATTTATAGCCAGATCTTGGCTGAAACTCGCAACGTCATCGTTGGACCAATGGTGACCAACCCTGCAACACGTGACTGGACGGTGACAGCAAGTACGTACGCAACGCTTAATGAAATGTATGGCAATCGCACCGTATGCGGAATTGGTCGTGGCGACTCAGCGGTTCGTGTAACCAATGGCAAGCCAACAACGCTTGCAACATTGCGTGAAAGCGTGCATGTCATTCGTGAACTTGGTTGTGGACGTGCAGTTGATTACAACGGTTCAAGCATCCGATTCCCATGGGCGTCAAAGAGTGAGCTCGAAGTGTGGGTTGCTGCTTACGGACCAAAGGCACTTGCGCTCACCGGAGAAGTTGCAGATGGTTTCATTTTGCAACTTGCCGACTTGAGTATTGCTGAATGGACCATTAAGGCAGTTCGCGATGCAGCGAAGGCTGCAGGACGTGACCCAAAGAGTGTGAAGATTTGTGTTGCAGCGCCAGCGTACGTTGGCAATGACATTCCATACATGCGTGACCAAACCCGTTGGTTCGGCGGCATGGTGGGTAACCACGTTGCCGACATCGTGGAGCGTTATGGCGAGAACTCGTCAGTTCCAAAGGCGCTCACCGACTACATCAAGAATCGTCAGGGTTATGACTACAACGAACACGGACGCGCAGGCAACAGCCACACCACGTTTGTGCCAGACGAAATCATTGATCGGTTCTGCATTCTTGGAGACGCCAACGAGCACATTCGTCGTCTCACCGAATTGAAGGACATGGGCGTCGATCAGTTCGCGGTGTACTTGCAACATGATGGCAAGGAAGAAACTCTTGAGGCCTATGGCGAAACGATCATCCCAGCAATTCAGGATTTGGGTAAAGCCAAGCAATGAACAAACAACTGCGACGGGTCGCATATCGCACAGGAATGTTTTTTGTGTCGATTGCGCTCGTCGCTGTGTTGTGGGAGTTGTACAAAGTTGTTGGTCCTGAAAAAGGCGGGAAGTTATTTGGGGTAGCGATTTTGCCGCGCTCAAACGACACGGCGATGCCACATATTTGGGAAATGCTCAGTCGTTATGCAGAGCCTGAAATGCGCTCTCCAAATTCGAAGCTCATTTGGTTCGTTGTCTTAAAGGGTGCTTTCTATTCCTTCAGGTTGGCATTGGTGGGCTTTCTCATCGGTTCAACAATTGGAGTGGCTCTCGCAGCACTAATGACTCGTTTCAAAACGATGGAACGCGGATTGCTTCCGTACTTGGTGATTTCACAAACCGTTCCGCTGATTGCACTTGCACCGCTCGTTGTTTCGTGGGGTGGCAAGTTGGAGATCTTCGGCTACACGTGGCCTCGTTGGCTCTCGGCTTCGGTGCTCGGTGCGTTCCTCGCGTTCTTCCCGATTGCCGTTGGCACGCTGCGTGGTTTGAAGAGTGCGCCGGCAGCATCCCTTGAGTTGATGGACAGCTACGCAGCCTCGTGGAAGCAAACCTTGTTCAAACTGAGATTCCCTGCTGCCATTCCGTACATGGTGCCAGCCTTCAAACTCGGTGCGTCAGGGGCAGTTATAGGTGTTGTTGTCGCCGAGATTTCCACCGGACTTAAAGGTGGAATTGGCCGTTTGATTATTGAATACGCCCGCCAAGCAACTGGCGATCCGGCGAAGGTGTTCACCGCAGTATTTGGCGCAGCAGGACTTGGTCTTGCAATGGCTGGCCTTGTTGCACTTGCAGATGTGTTGTTGATGCGTAACCGACCAAAGGAGACCACCACATGAGCGCAGTTCATGTTGCGGGAGTAAGCAAAATATTCAATCAGGGGACACCAAAACAAGTGGATGCACTTGTCGATGTGAACTTGACTGTCGAGCCAGGTGAATTTGTTTCGCTTATCGGTCCATCAGGATGTGGCAAGTCAACCTTGTTGCGACTGATTGCGAACCTGCTTGAACCAACTACTGGTGCAGTCACGGTGAATGGGAAGACCGCTGCGCAGTCACGTCTTGATCAGGATTACGGCATGGCATTTCAGCAAGCTGGCTTGTTTGACTGGCGTTCAGTTGCCAAAAACATTGAGCTCCCACTTGAACTAAAGGGCTGGGACACAGAGAAGCGTGCAGCTCGCGCCAAAGAAATGCTTGAGCTCGTGAAGCTTCCTGAGTTTGCAGACCTCATGCCGTGGCAGTTGTCGGGCGGTATGCAGCAGCGCATTGCCATTGCTCGCGCACTCGCAGCACACCCACCGTTGCTGTTGATGGATGAGCCATTTGGAGCGCTTGATGAAATGACTCGCGAATACATGCAAGGCGAGTTGCTCCGTATTTGTGCCGAAACCAAAACAACCGTGGTGTTCGTAACGCACTCCATTCCTGAGGCTGTGTACTTGTCGAATCGAGTAGTAGTGATGTCGCCACGTCCAGGTCGCATTACAGAAGTAATCAATGTCAATCTCGGCGAGAATCGCAGTGAAGACACTCGTGCTGCAGACAATTTCTTTGCTGGAATTACTGCTGTCCGTGAAGCGCTTCGCGGCACACATGCAGATCATGCAAATGCAGGAGCAATTCGCGGAGTCGAAGATCGCTGATCATGAGCTTTGTTAATCGCCTTCGCAACATTGGTGTGCCGTTCGTATTCGGCGTTGCCTTTCTTGCGTTCTGGGAAGGGGCAGTGAAGTTCTTCGAGTTGAAGCCGTACTTTCTTGCACCACCATCAAAAATCTTGAGCAATTTCTTCGACAACGCTTCACGTATTTGGGACGCAGCGTCGGTATCGGGAATGAACGCACTCGTTGGCCTTATTGCAGGAACAGTTTTTGGTGTTGCAATGAGTTTTATCCTCAGTCGCTTTCGCTTCTTGAACTCGCTGATTACGCCACTTGCAATTGCACTCAACGCAGTTCCAATCTTTGTGTTGGTAGCAGTGCTCAACAACATGTATTCCATCACCAGCGAAATTCCACGCCGCATCATGGTCAGCCTCGTGGTGTATTTCATCGTTTTGGTAAACGTGGCCAAGGGTCTTACTCAGGTGAAAACCACTCACCTCGAAATCATGCGTTCATACGCAGCAAGCGACATTCAAATTTTGCGTAAAGTTCGCGTTCCAAACGCGATTCCGTATTTGTTTACGGCTCTTAAGATTTCGGCTCCGGCGGCGGTTATTACGTCGTTCGTATCCGAATATTTCGGTGGTTCCCAGAACGGTCTGGGAAGCCGAATTACAAGCAATATCGCTAATTCCAAGAATGCTGCAGCCTGGGCTTACGTCCTAGGGGCATGTTTGCTTGGATTAGTGTTTTACCTAGTCTCCGTTGTGCTGGAGAACGTTGCCTCTCGGGGTAGCGGTGCCACAAATACATCAAAAAACAAGTAGAGGGCTCAGGCTCTCGGGGGAGTACAAAACACATGAGGAAATCAGGAAAGAATCTCGCAGTTGCGGGCTTTGCTGCATTGTCCTTGATCGTTGCAGCATGCGGCGGTTCAAGCGATAGTGATACAGCAGCAGAACCAGCAGCATGTGAAACCACCACACCTGTAAGTTTGCAGTTGCAGTGGGTAACACAAGCACAATTCGCTGGCTATTTTGCAGCACAAGACCAGGGCTTCTATGCAGCTCAGTGTCTAGATGTAACCATCGTTGAAGGTGGAGTTGACATCGTTCCGCAGCAGCAACTTGCTGACGGCGCAGTGGACTTCGCACTCTCATGGGTACCAAAGGCTCTCGCATCACGCGAAGCTGGCGCGAACATCACCAACATTGCACAGATCTTCCAGCGTTCAGGAACGTTGCAAGTGTCCTTCAAGGATGCAGGCATCACTTCTTCCGCTGACTTCGCTGGCAAGAAGATTGGTAACTGGGGCTTCGGCAACGAGTTCGAAATCTTCGCAGCACTCACCAAGGCCGGAATTGATCCAGCAACTGGTGTAGAGCTTGTTCAGCAACAGTTCGACATGGCAGGTCTTTTGGCCGGCGACATCGATGCTGCTGAAGCAATGACCTACAACGAGTACGCACAGGTTCTTGAAGCAATCAACCCAGAAACTGGTGCGTTGTACACACCAGAAGACTTCAACGTCGTTTCATACGAAGCTGAAGGTGTTGGTATGTTGCAGGACGCAATCTGGGCAAATGCTGACAAGCTTGCTTCAGACGCTGCCTACAAGGAAACCGCAATCAAGTTCGTTGCAGCTTCAATTCAGGGTTGGGCATTCTGCCGCGACAACGCTGAAGCTTGCCGTGACATCGTTGTAGCCAAGGGTTCAACCTTGGGTGCAAGCCACCAGTTGTGGCAGATGAACGAAGTAAGCAAGTTGATCTGGCCAGCATCAATGGGTGCAGGCATGATTGATTCAGCTGCTTGGGACCGCACCGTAACGCTTGCACAGGGAACCAAGAACCTTGAAGGTTCAACCGTTCTTACTGCAGCACCAACCGAAGGTGCATACACCAACGACATCGTGACCGCCGCCTTGGCGATCCTCGATGGTTTGGGAGTTGACTACAAGGGCGAAGCATTCGCACCTTTGACCGTCACCCTCAACGAAGGTGGAAACTGATTTAGTTCAGTTCTCAACGAATTGGGCGGGGTGCTTCGGCACCCCGCCTTTTTCATTTCTGGAGTTACTTCAGGAAAACGCCAAGTGCACCAATGAGTGAGCAAAAGGCGATAATGCCACTCAAGACATAATTGATGCGGGCATTTCTCTCCACGCTTTTGAATCTGATTTCAATCTTGGTGTCGGTTTCAGCAAATTTCCGATCAATTTTGGTATCGAGTTCGGTGAACTTCAGTTCAAACTTGGTATCGAGTTCTGAGAACTTCCGATCGATCTTGTTGTCTGCTTCGGCGAACTTGCGGTCAATCTTGTTGTCTAACTCACTGAATTTTCGGTCGATCTTGCTGTCGGCCTCGGCAAACTTTCGGTCGATCTTGTTATCTAGTTCGGTGAACTTGCGGTCGATCTTGCTGTCGGCTTCAGCAAACTTACGGTCGATCTTGGTATCAAGCGTGACGAATACCCAATCGATCCGAGTGTCTAGCCGAGTTGCCGCAGTTCGCACGGAATGCAATGAGGCAGGCTGATTCCAGCGAGGGTCGGTGGATTCAAGTAAGTATTCATCAACGGGTAATTCGTCGCTCAAGTGTTTCTCCATAATTGTTGTCATGCAGACAGGTGTGCAGAAGGCCGAGCGAACGGCAAGAAAACCCAACTATTACACAGGTGCCACTTTGGCTGTCAAGCAGCCCAGGTGGAGGTCAGATGGCTTATGGGTGCAGGCCGCGCATGCGGTGCGCGTCTGCAATGGTCTTCACTCCAAGTACCGATGCAGCAAGCCTGTTCGGCAACTTTGATTCTTGAGCAAATGCGTAGAAGCGTTCGAATGCTGCACGCATGAGATCAATTACTCGTGCGTTCACTTCGTCTTCGTCCCACGTTAAGTGCGCAAAGTTTTGACATTGCTCAAGGTACGAACAAGTAACGCCACCAGCGTTTGCATACACATCTGGAATGACAATGATGCCCTTGTCGGCCATGATGAGGTCTGCAGTAGGGGTGAGAGGTCCGTTTGCACCTTCCACTACCAGTTTTGCCTTCATGCTGTTTGCTTCCTCTTCGCCAACGGCGTCGCCGAGCGCACATGGCATGACAATGTCGCAGTCAAGTGCGAAGACAGCGATTGAACCTGCGATACCTCGCGCAACTACGTCGCCAACTCCGGTATCGCAAACACTTCGCGCACCTTCTCGGAATGCTTTGTCGATCGCTACAAGATCAAGTCCGGCTGCCGAATGAATGGTTCCACCAACATCGGAGAGCCCAACGATGAGTGCTCCGCGCGCTGCGGCTAGTCGAGCAGCCCATGATCCAACTTGGCCGTATCCCTGAATGGCAATTTTTTTGCCTTGTAGAGAAGTGCCCATCTTGCCGAGCATGAGTGCTGCCGCTTCAACCACTCCACGACCGGTTGCCGATTCGCGACCGAGTGAACCACCGAGCTCAATTGGTTTTCCGGTTACAACGCCCGGTGTCGCGTGTCCAACACCTGTTGAATACTGGTCCATGATCCAGGCCATGATTTGCGAGTTTGTTCCAACGTCTGGAGCAGGAACGTCTTTGTCTGGTCCGAGGAATGAAGAAATTTCAGACACATATCGACGAGTAATGCGCTCAATTTCGCCAATGGAGTAGTCCTTCGGATTGAAGCACACTCCGCCTTTTGCGCCACCGAGTGGCAGGTTGGCAATTGCGGTCTTGAGTGACATACCCATAGCGAGCGCGATTACTTCTTCGCGGTTCACTTCATGGTGGTAGCGGATTCCGCCTTTGGCTGGTCCGCGGGTGGTGTTGTGGTGCACGCGCCAACCGGTGAGTTGATCTCGTGTGCCATCGTCACGTCGAAATGGAATTGCCACCTCGATGATTCTTCGTGGTGCGACGATCGTTTCGATCAAGCCATCTTCCAACTTCAGCCACTCGCCGGCTTCGCGTACG
>JBJOOQ010000051.1:0-8623 GCA_046051205.1 Actinomycetota bacterium | reverse complement strand
TCAATGTCGCTGTCTGAAAAAGATGGCGGTTTGCCACCCGACAATGTGGTGCAAGATCACGATGTGATTTTGGCGGAGTCACAGCGCATGGTGGAGTTGCATCACGATCGCAGCCACGGCGCAATGGTGCGCATTGCGCTAGCTCCATGCTCGCCATTTAGCGTGACGAAAAAATTGATGATTGAATCGGCTGAACTTGCCGTGAAATTAGATGTGCGTCTGCACACACACTTTGCAGAAAATTCTGAAGACGACGATTTTTCAATTGCCACATTTGGCTGTCGACCAACGCAGTATTTGGAAGAAGTTGGTTGGCTCAGCAATCGCACATGGGTGGCGCATTGCGTGATGCCAAATCACGACGAGATTCACAAACTTGGTGCAGCAGGAATTGGTGCGGCACACTGCCCAAGTAGCAATCTCATTTTGTCTTCGGGCATTTCTCCAGTAGTGCAACTACGAGAAGCTGGTGTGCATGTTGGCTTAGGCGTGGATGGTTCATCATCTGCCGACTCCGCATCATTGTGGCTCGAAGCGCGTCAAGCAATGTTGCTTGCAAAGTTACACAGCGGCGCTGCAGCAGGAACTGCGCGGATGGCACTGGAAATTGCCACTCGCGGAGGCGCTGGGTGTCTCGGTCGCATCGGCGAAATTGGCGAGATTTCAGTTGGCGCTGTGGGCGATATTGCCGTGTGGTCGTTAACTGGACCAGCATTTGCAGGGGCAATTGCCGACCCTATTGAGGCCTGGTTGCGGTGTGGTCCAATTGGTGCAAAGCACACCATTGTGAATGGCAAGTCGGTTGTTGAAAATGGACAACTCGTGAGCAACAAAGTTGACGACATGTTGCGACAACATCGCGTGCTCGCACACCAGATGCAATCGCACCTCAGTTAGTCACTGCATGTTTCAACACGCAATCGTCACTTTTGTTGCAGTATTTCTTGCTGAACTTCCTGACAAAACGATGTTTGCAACGCTGTTGCTGTCCACACATTTTCGCCGTAAATTCCCAGTGTGGATCGGGGTTACCATCGGCTATTCCTTCCATGTTGTTATCGCAGTAATTTTTGGCTCTGCACTGTCGCGTTTGCCCGAGCGCCCCATTCAATTACTTGTCGGTGCGCTATTCATTGTTGGCGGTGTAATGACGTGGCGTGCAGGAAAAGATGATGATGAAGAGTCAACCGATAAGTGGTCAACCACGATGTCGAACTCACGAGTTGCATGGACTGCCGCTTCGGTCATTTTGGTTGCCGAGTTTGGCGATCTGACGCAACTTGCCACCGCTGGTTTTGCCGCGCGATTTGATGATCCAATTGCAGTTGCGTGTGGAGCGGTGCTTGCGCTTTCAACTGTTTCTGGTTTAGCCGTACTCACTGGTTCGTGGTTAACAACTAAAGTTCCACTTCGCGTGATTCAGCGATCTGCAGCGTTGCTGTTTTTTGTAATTGGTATTACGACGGTCGTAACAGCGTTGGCTTAGTTAGCGCCTGCTGACCACTTCGATTGACCAAAGCGATAGCCAACACTGCGCACAGTTTGAATGAGGTTGGCGTGTTCTTCGCCTAGCTTTGCGCGCAAACGACGAATGTGCACGTCGACCGTGCGTGCACCACCAAAGTATTCGTAGCCCCACACACGAGACAACAACGTTTCACGTGAGAACACCTTGCCAGGGTTCTGCGCCAAAAACTTCAGCAATTCATATTCCATGAACGTGAGGTCGAGTGCACGACCACCAAATGATGCTTGGTAGGTCTCAACATTTAAGACAAGTCCGCTGTATTCAATAAGTGATTCGCGATTGCCTTTGATTTCAAACCAGAACAAATGGCGAAGACGCGCTTCCAGTTCGCGAGGATGAAATGGCGCGAGGCAGAAGTCGTCATACAGATCGTCGCGCAAATCTAAATCTTGTAATTGACTGCCATTGACGAGCACCAAAATTCGCTCAACAGGAACATCGCGTTTACGTAATGAACGACAGAGCGACCAGCCACCCTCTGGGTCTTCGTCGCACATGATGATGACTCCCGACCAACCTTCGGCGGGCTCGCTCTTTGCGGCTTCTTCTGCTGAAGCGACGGCTTTCCAGCGAAACCCAGCCAAATCAAGCGTGCGCGCAAGATCTATAGGAGCAGGCGATGGAAACACCGCGAGCATTTGGGAGAGACGGTCGCTGCTCATAACGGCAATTAGATGGACTTCAGGTAGCGGCCGAGTTCGTATTCGCTGATGTGGGTCTTGTACGAGCGCCACTCTGCACGCTTGTTGCGCAAGAACCATTCAAAGATGTGGTCACCCAACGCATCTGCAACAAGTGATGATTTCTCCATCACACGCAATGCATCGGAAAGCGACTGCGGCAATTGTTGAATGCCCATTTTTTCGAGTGCAGCATCGTCCATTTCGAACAGGTTTGCATCAGCCTCAGCAGGCAGTTCGTAGCCCTGTTCAATTCCGCGCATGCCAGCAGCCAAGATGACCGAGAACGCGAGGTAGGGGTTGCACGCTGGATCTGGGGAGCGATATTCAATCCGCGTTGCCGAATCGCTTCCGCGTTTTGGAATTGGAACGCGAATGAGTCCGCTGCGATTGTTGCGCGCCCACGAAATATGTACTGGTGCTTCAAAGCCAGGAACGAGTCGCTTATAAGAGTTGACGGTCTGGTTGGTGACCGCAGTGATTTCTGCAGCATGGTGCAACAGGCCGGCCATGAAACTCTTTGCAGTTGGCGACAAGTTGTACGGATCGTCTGGGCTGTGAAATGCGTTGTTCTCACCTTCAAAGAGTGAAAGGTGTAAGTGCATGCCTGAGCCCTGAATAGTTTCAAGCGGCTTAGGCATAAACGTCGCATGCACATCGTGCAATGCAGCAATTTCTTTCACCACAAAACGGAATGTCATCACACTGTCGGCCATGGTGAGCGCATCAGTGTGCCGCAAATCGATCTCATGTTGGCTCGGTGCATCTTCGTGGAAGCTGTACTCCACAGGAATGCTCATGGTCTCGAGCGTGCGAATGGTTTCCTTGCGCAATGAACTGGCAATGTCTGTGCTCGTTAAGTCGAAGAATCCACCTTGATCGAGCAACACCGGTTTGTTCGTGCCATCGGGTGGAGCGAAGTAGAAGTACTCGATGTCTGGAGCGATGTAGAACGAGTAACCCTTGTCGCGCGCTGCGCTTAAGTTGCGACGCAATACTTGGCGCGGGTCGCCATCGAATGCAGTGCCATCAAGTTTTGCAATGTCGCAGAACACGCGTGCTTCTGCGCCTTTTGAGTCTGCCCATGGAAGCACTTCAAACGTGTTGGCGTCTGGAATTGCGAGCACATCGCTTTCCTGCACTCGGCTAAAGCCATCGATGGATGAACCATCAAAGCTCATGCCGTCGTTGAGTGCATTTTCCATTTCAGCCGGGCTGATGGCAAATGACTTCAGGTTTCCGAGAACATCGGTAAACCACAGTCGAACCAACCGAATACCGCGCTCTTCAACGGTGCGTAGTACGTAGTCACGCTGGTGTTCGTGCAGGGTGGACATCTCTACAGTCTGCCTCCATAAATAAACAACGGCACCGAGGAACCGGATCCTCGGTGCCGTTGAGGCTTATTTCCGCCTTACGGGCGAATTACTTCTTTTTCTTTTTGGCTGCAACCTTGGTCTTTGTTGGGGCCTTCTTTTTCACGGCCTTCTTCGGAGCCTTGGTGCTTGCAGTTGGTGCCTTCGCGGCTCCACATACCGTTTCCATAATCAGGCGTGTCACCACGTATGGATCCACGTTTGCGTTTGGACGACGGTCTTCTGCATAGCCCTTGCCATCGCGAGCGACTTGCCAAGGAATACGCACTGATGCTCCACGGTTCGACACGCCGTAGCTGAACTTGTCCCAAGGAGCAGTTTCATGTTTGCCAGTGAGGCGGCTTTGAATGTCATCGCCGTAGTTGTTGACGTGTTCCATCACACGTGATCCGAGTGCATCACATGCTGCTTCGATGGCTGCGTAACTTCCACGCATTGCCTTCGTTGAGAAGTTGGTGTGTGCACCCGCTCCGTTCCAGTCACCCTTTTGTGGCTTCGCTGCGTAAGAGATGACCACGTCGTGATCTTCTGCAATGCGATCGAGCAACCAACGAGCAACGATCATGTGGTCACTTACGGTCAGTGCATCTGCTGCACCAATTTGAAACTCCCACTGACCAGGCATTACTTCAGCGTTTGTTCCTTCAATCATGAGACCAGCTTCCATGCATGCCCATGTGTGTTCTTCAATGATTTGGCGACCCATTACTCGGCCGGCACCAACGCCGCAGTAGTAAGGACCCTGTGGTGCAGGTTCGCCACCAGCTTCGGGGAATCCGTACGGACGACCATCAAGGCGCATCATGGTGTATTCCTGTTCGATGCCGTAGATCATTCCGTGCGCTGCAAACTTCTTTGCAACTTCGGCACACACTGAACGAGTGTTCGTTGGGTGTGGCTTCTCGGATTGCGCAAGCATTACTTCGCACAACACCAAAATGTTTTTGCCGCCACGAATTGGGTCAGGACAAGTAAACACTGGCTTCAACATGCAGTCTGATGCATCACCAGTTGCTTGTTCGGTTGATGAACCATCGAAACCCCAAATTGGAGGAGTCTTTACGCTGTTCGCAAGAATCTTGGTCTTCGAACGCAGCATTGGAGTTGGCTTATGGCCGTCGATCCAGATGTATTCCGCTTGATATGGCATGTCATTTCCTTCCGGTTGAGAATTCGGGCCATAACCCCGAATTCGGGTATGCGGAAAGTCTCGTTCATGGGGATTTCGCCCCCGTTGCCCAAATGTGAACGCTTTGTGAAGTTGTAGACCCCTAGCCTGAAGTTGTGGCGGTAGCGACTCAACACGTGCGGGTGGGATTAGCCCAGTTCAACCCCGTAGTTGGCGATATTGCGGGCAATTCACGCCGAATCCGAGAAATGTATGCCGCTGCGAACGACGCAGGCTGCGACATTGTGGCCTTTCCCGAGCTTTCCATTACTGGTTACCCGCCTGAAGACCTCGTCCTCAAATCTGGCTTCGTGGCTGAAAACCAGCGGGCGATGCGTGAGATCGTGGCAGAAACACAGGGTTGCGTGGCGGTGTTTGGTTTTGTCGACGGAACGCTGGGGTCGCTATCTAACTCGGCCGCCATTGCATCAAATGGGACATTGCACGGCACGTACAACAAACAGTTACTTCCGAACTACAGCGTGTTCGACGAAGAACGGTATTTTATTCCTGGTTCATCGTTCTCGCTGTTCACCATTTGTGGCGTGCCTGTGGGAGTCACCATATGCGAAGACATCTGGCAAGCAGACGGGCCAGTTCAGAAACAAGCTAAAGCCGGTGCAACGTTGAATATCAACATCAACGGTTCGCCGTATCACCGCGGAAAATTTGACGAGCGTCAACACATGGTGAGTGATCGCGCACGAACAAATGCGTGCGCAATTGTGTATGTCAACCAAGTTTGTGGTCAAGACGAGTTGGTGTTTGATGGCGGAAGTATGGTGTTTGACCATCGCGGCGACATGTTGATGCGCGCGGAACAATTCAGTGAAAGTCTGTCGTTCATTGACATTGCAGTAAACGAATCAAGTGTTGCAAGCGATGTTTCAGTGATTGAGATTTCACAATCAACTCGGGCAAGTGGTGCTCGTCGTGAAGGAGTGATTACTCCAAATTCATCCGACATGGAACAAGTATTTGGCGCGTTAGTACTGGGCACTCGTGACTATGTGCGCAAGAACGGATTCACCGATGTGGTCATTGGGCTATCGGGTGGAATCGACTCTGCGCTTGTTGCTGCAGTTGCAGTTGAAGCACTTGGTTCACAACACGTACACGGTGTTTCTATGCCGTCGCGTTATTCAAGCGAGGGATCGCGCACTGACGCAGCACTGTTGGCGAGCAACCTCGGAATAGAAATGCAAACCATTTCCATTGAGCCTGCGTTTGCCGCATACCTCGACATGACTGCAGAAAGTTTCGCAGGCAAGGCAGCGGATCTCACCGAAGAGAATCTGCAAAGCCGTGTTCGTGGCACCACGTTGATGGCGCTGTCAAACAAGTTTGGCTGGATGGTGTTAACAACGGGAAATAAGAGCGAACTCGCAGTTGGTTACTTCACGTTGTACGGGGACTCGGTTGGTGGTTATGCAGTCATTAAAGACTTGTTAAAGACCACGGTGTACGAGCTGTGTCGCTTTGTCAATGTACGCGCAGGAAAAGAAGTGATTCCCGAAGCAGTGATCACCAAGCCACCGTCTGCTGAATTGCGACCTGATCAACGAGACGACCAATCGTTGCCGCCTTATGAAGTGCTGGATCCAATTTTGGAACTGTACGTAGAGCAAGATCGCACAGCAGCTGAAATCATTGCGCTCGGGTTTGACGAGGCACTTGTTCGACGAATTTCACGATTGGTCGATGTGAATGAATACAAACGCCGTCAAGGTCCACCAGGTGTTCGTGTTTCGTTGAAAGCCTTCGGTAAAGACAGGCGCCTGCCAATTACTAACGCGTATCGCGGCTAGTTTCTTGTGATTACGCGGTGATAACGCATAATCGTGATTGCACCAAGCAGACCGAAGAACGCACCCATTATTGCTGGGCCTCGAACGCCAAATGACTCAAACAAATTGGTGGCAACAATGGCCATTACTGCACGCCCAAGCGTTCCGGCGCCCAACACCCAACCAAGCCCTGTTCCTGGGCTGTTGGGAACAAGTTTTGTGGCTAACGGCAACAGGCTGACCACCGAGAATTCGAAACCGAGGAAATATATAAACACGCCAATCAATCCAACGATCAAGTTCTGAGAACCGAGAACGAGAAAGATGCCGCCAGGGATAACCAGGAGTGCGCCGAAAGCAATGCTTCGTTCCTTGCCCCACTTGTCGGTTTGGCGGGAGCTACTCACCGATGCAGCAAGCTCAACGAGTCCAAGCGAAAAACCTGCGACTGCAAGCCGAGCGGCGCCAAATTGAAATTCATCTTCAAGCCAAGCACCGAAGGTGACAAACAAGTTTTGTGCGCTGCACATAATGAAAAACATGGTGGCAACAACCAACCATGAGTTACCGGTAACTCGTTGCGGTGTAGTGCTCCGACTTTCATGAACCTCACGGACTTCATTGGTGACGCGATCGAAAATGACAACGGTTGAAACAACCAGACACAAGACGGCAAATGCAAAACCGATTCGCCAATTTGTTGCAGCCGTGATTAAACCCATGACCGAAACACCAACGAGCAATCCAAGTGCCCATGCAGTTTCGGTTAGTCCAACAATTTTTCCGCGCTGGCTGTAGGGAACGTGGTCTGCAATCCACGCACCAAGACCAAGGTCAAAACTCTGTTTGGTCAGTGCAAGAACGGTTACGCCAACTGCAAACATCAACGGTGAAGTAGACACTGCGGCGATGGTGCAACCGATTGCGGAACCAACGAGACCGAGCACCATGCTGTTGCGGTGCGTGAGGCGATCGACGATGCGTCCAGCAAGCGGTGAGGCAAAGCCGGAAAGTTCGCTAACAAAAATGGCGAAACCAAGCGTGGAAAGCGAAACGTCAAATCCGCGTGCGATAGTTGCCAGAAACAGCGGGGCGAATCGATACGCGGCGTTTGCTACAAGTCTCGCAACAGTGACCGCAGTGATATTGCGGCGAATTTCCTTATCAAAAGAATCGTCAAGTAGTCGATTGAGCACGGTTATAGCGATTCTGTGGTGAGGTCATCGTCGACGAGTGTGACGAGATCTCCAACGCTAATGCGATTGTCGCGATGCACATGGAACCAACTGCCACCAAGGTTTGGTAAACGTGGATTACTTGCACCAAGCACATGACGCAGTGTGCGAATGACTCCACTGTGACTAATGATGAGTGCGGTTCCACCTTCACAACGTTGACCAATATCAACGAATGCATCGGTGAGGCGCTCAACAATTGCTTCGTCAGACTCAAACCCTTCAGGTTTGGTTCGCGATGCTAAAAACCCCGGCCATCGTTCTTCAATTTGCGTTCGAGTTAAACCTTCCCAGGGGCCAACATGGGTTTCCTGAAGTCGCTCGTCGGTTTCTACAGGACCAACTCCTTGCGCTTCCGAAATGATGTGCGCAGTTCGAAGCGCACGAAGCAGTGTGCTCGATGCGATGTAATCGAAGGTTCCTAAACGCTGCGCCGCTTGACGTGCCTGCGCGATGCCTAGGTCACTGAGCTCTATGTCGGCACGACCCTGCCAGCGTTCTTCAATATTCCATAACGACTGACCATGTCGCACGACAAGCAGACTTGCAATTACGCCGTTAGTAGACACGCCAAGGCAGGGTAGTGGCAAAGGTACGATGAGTTTGTGGCTCAACTGCGATTGTTCGCCTCCGCTCGCGAGGCGGCTGGTTGTTCGCGAGATGTCGTGCCCGGCAACACGGTTTCAGAGGTCATTTCCGAGGCAGTAGTTCGGTTTGGTGCCGATTTTGAGCGTGTACTTGGCACTTGTCGAATCTGGGTAAATGGAGAGGTCGCCGATTCGGACGCACCAGTCAACGACAATGATGAGGTGGCAATTCTTCCTCCTGTCTCTGGTGGCGATCAATGAG
>JBJOOQ010000050.1:0-8640 GCA_046051205.1 Actinomycetota bacterium | reverse complement strand
GAACCCGGATGGTTACTGCGGCATTCGCGGCACCGGCGTTACCTGTGCATCAGGTGTTTGACGCGTCGTAAATTCCCTGAATTGCTGAATTCAGCAACGCATCAAATTCTGCATCAGACTGTTTTGCCGACAAACCTTCGGTGAGTGCGCGCGAGAAGCTTGCAATCACTCCCTTGTTTTTTGCAAGCGCAACGTTTGCATCGGCACGGCTGTATCCGCCAGAAAGCGCAACGACTCGAACAACACGTGGATGCGCAACAAGCTCGTCGAAGAATCCAGCTGTGTTTGGAAGCGTGAGCTTCAACATCACGTTCTGATCTGCTGACAACGCATTCAACTCCGACAAGATTGCGGTCTTCATCAATGCTTCCGCTTCCGCCTTTTGTGGACTCTTGATGTCTACTTCTGGTTCGATAATTGGTATGAGACCAGCAGCAATGATTTGCTTGCCAACTTCAAACTGCTGGCTGACAACAGCCTTGATTCCTTTTTCGTTTGCCAACTTGATAACCGAACGCATCTTGGTTCCAAACACACCGTGCTGCTTCGCGCGCTCTAGCAATGCGTTCAGCTCTGGCATTGGCTTCATTACCTGCACGCCATCGGCCTCATCGACCAGACCCTTATCAATCTTCAAAAATGGAACAACGCCTTTGTCTTCCCACAAGAACTCTGCGGAGCCTTTGCCATCAATCTTGCGGTCCATGGTCATCTCAAACAAAATGGCACCCAACACTCGCTCGCCAGAAAATGCGGAGCTCTTGATGATTCGAGTACGCATTGCATGAATGAGGTCATACATCTGCTCGTCACCCGAGTACTCGCTCTCTTCAATGCCGTACAACATCAAGGCCTTTGGTGTGCTCCCACCGCTTTGATCGAGTGCCGCAATAAATCCTTTGCCGCTTTTTACTTTTGCGAACTGTTCGTTATTCATTCGGGTGCTCCTTAAATATGTATGTCACGAGTGTAATTCGCCAGGCGTTACCCCTAAAGGCGGAAGCTTCTCCCCACGACCGATTGGGAAATACCGATGGTGCCATTGCCCCGTCAATTCATAGATTGCGCTGCCCCGCTGGCCATCTGATGTGGTGACCTGCATTTCGGAAAGACCACCACCGAGCACGTTTGGCGTCTTCAATGCGATTCCGCTGTATCGCTGTGCCCATCTGCCCGATCCCTCAACGACAATTTTGCGTCCACCTTCAAGGGTGAACGACAAGACGCCAGCAAGACCAACAACTTCTTCGCCAAATTGACCGTAGGAAACGTCGTTGCCCTTTGCATCTTGCCATTGGAGGTCGTGCTCAAACGCGATGACTGGTATTGGGTCTCCTCCGCCAACTGGAGCAAAACATCCGTCGGTGTACACGCGAGCACCATTTGGATACTCCCAATGCCATACCTGCAGAAAGCCCTCTTCAAGTTGAATTGGCGTCCACATCCACATTGGGCAACGGTTATGCACGCGCACACCCCACGAATGGTCACGCTGTCCCCACCAGTTATCGACTTCATAGGTTTTTCCGTTGTGCGTATACGTGCCGTTGTACGTTCCACTTTGAAACATGTGCGTCTGATCCCACACCACTTCGTTGCCAGCCTTCATCGTTCCTCGTCGCAATTGATACGGGGCGGTTCGTGCAGTAAACGTGATGTCGAGTTCGACCGGAGTTGCGTCCGACTTACGCGCAAGCAGATGGATCTTCTTCTTTGGTTCAACAATATCAATCGATACTGGGCCAACATTCCAGTTGTTTGGGTCTGCTGATGTAGTTCGTGCGTGACGTGCCATCACGGGCGAACTGCCAACACGGCCCAATTGCAATGAGTCCATTTCGTTGTGCGCCGGAAAATGCGCGAGCGTCAAAATGATGACATCTCCTGGTTCGTTGCGCTTGTGCATGATGAAGAACAAGCTTTCGCGCCAGCTGTCGTTGTGATGTACAACATTGCGGAATGGTTCAGGGAGTTGATGACCGAATCGTTCGTCTTCTGCGTCAAAATGTGCCATATATTTCCTATCTAAAGAGTGACAATGTTTCTAAATCAATCATCTGTTGTCCGTGACGATTCGCCATCGCGGCAAACATTGCGTCTCCGCGCTCTGTCTGTTTCACCAACATAGAAGCAACAATGGCCATGATGTAGCCAGAAGTTGCGAAGAGTCGATACTGATCCCATGCTTCTGTCCAAGACAAGTTGATTCCAGTTTTCACCAAACCATCGTGATATCGATGAACAAGTTCGACCTCTACTGTGCGGCGTTGCTCGGGAGCAAAACTCGCACCTATGAAATACGCAAGATCAGTTGCACCCGATGAAATGCTCGCCGTTTGCCAGTCGACAACCTTCACTTGCGTTCCACGCGATGTGTCCGTGAACAACAAATTGTCGAGCCGGAAGTCGCGATGAACAATGGTTTCATTGTTTGGAAACGCGCGGTCGTAGCCATCAATGTTTGCAACTAGATGTGCTCCAAGTTCCAGCACCTCTGCGCCCACGAGCGACGAGAACCGCGTGGCAAAACCGGAAAATACTGATCGCAGCAAGACACGCGTGCCTTGCGAGCTTTCCATCGTGTGTCGCGGCATCCAACCGAGTGAATCCAATTGCGACGAGTTCCACAGTGGTGTGTGAAGCCGAACCAACTCATCAATGGCAGCAGAAGCCTGTTCAACGGTTGCGCCAGAGATTTGATCTCCTTGCCTACTATCGACAATGTCTTCAAGAACCAATACGAAGTCATCGTTCGGTGCGTCGAACCACACATGCAAACAATTCGGTGTACTCACTCCAACCAAAGACCGCACATGAGCGTAAAAGCCCGTTTCTAGTTCATAGCAACGCGTGATTCGCGAAGCAGCACGGCTGCTCTCGCTCTGTGAGGGTACTTTCACTACTACTGATGGTGGTAACTGGCCATGCGATCCAGCAACAAAAGACACTCGGTAGCTCTCGGCCATTTGACCCGTACCGATTGGCGCAACTGATTCGATTTTCAGATCTGACACGCCAAGGTGCTGCGCAAGATACTCAGTACTTACGCCAACATGCGACGAAACATCCCCCACGACAAAACCCTAGACCCTTGACCGAAGCAGAACCCAAGGAGAAGTACCCTTGCCACGTGCGTCAAACCCTGCATCCAGTTGCCTATTCCACAGACTTAGGAACTTCGCCGCTTTCGGTCAGGCTGCTTGGAGAACCATTGGTCGTTTGGCGCGACAGCACCGGAACCGCGCATGCAACAAGCGATGTTTGCGTGCATCGTGGCACCGCACTCAGCGGCGGCTGCGTAAAGGGCGACACCATTATGTGCCCGTATCACGGATGGCAGTTTGACGGAAGCGGCAAATGCACACACATTCCCCAACTTGAGGATCCAACAAAGGTTCCGACCAAAGCCAAAATTGCAGCTCACACTTGTGTTGAGCAATACAACATGATTTGGGTGTCACTCGATGAACCACGTCGACCACTTCCATCCATTGAAGAATTTGGTGCAAAGGATTGGGTGTGGGTGAACTGTGGGCCATATGACTGGAACGCTCATTCTTCGCGCCAACTAGAGAACTTCACCGACTTCGGGCACTTCCCCTGGGTGCACCCGGGATTGCTCGGCGACATTAACCGCCCTGTTGTACCCGACTACGAAGTTCGAACCGAAGGACACGTGGTGAAGTACGACATCATGCGTCCAGAAGCACCAAATACAGACGACTTCCCTGTGTTTGCAAACGCATCAACCGAAGCACCGATGCGGACATCGCATTACGAGATCCACACACCATTCACACTCCTGCTGCATCTTGGTTGGGGTGGCAAAGAAGGCATGGTGTATTTCTTTGTGTCGCAACCAATTGACGACGAACACTCACGTGGCTTCTTGGTCATTGGTCGTAGTTACAACTACGACCAACCTGCTTCAGTGCTGCAAGATTTCGAAGACGTCATTTTCAATCAAGACAAAACCATTGTTGAATCACAACTTCCAAAGAAAGTTCCGTTCGACATCACCAAGGAACTGCACATGAAATTTGACGCAGTCGCACTTGCTTATCGAAAAGCAATGACGGCAAATGGGTTCGCCAACTGAGAATTATGGTTCGACGATTGCAAAGCCCGTTGCGAACGTATCGAGGTTGCCAAATATGTTCAGCAATGCAGCGGCATCGCCTTCAATAGTCACCGTTCCCGCAGCAAGCTCGTCCACAAAAGTAGTCACTTGAGCAATGATTTCTAGCAACAACGCTCGCGAGATAGTGATGGTCGCTTCGGCGGCAGCTTCGTGACGACCTTGTGTGGAATACATCGTTCGGTTCGACAATCCGAGTACCCACTGGTGATCGGGTGTTCCCTCCATGTCGGTAAATGTCCAGTTCACACAATGCGATAGCCCGCCGATTTTTTCTGACATCACTCGCACAGACAACACATCAAATACTTGTTCAATAGTCATTGCGCGGATCAAGCTGCGTGCCCGTACGTGAGTAGACGTTGGTGGTGGAGGCCCTTTTCGCAGCTCCTGTGCTCCCATTAAGTAGGCATTCCTAAAGGTCGATGACTCGGCCTGATATCCCAACTGTTCCAATACATCTGCTTGCAGGGTTCGCGCATCGATATTCGACGGGTCTGCAAACACTGCATGGTTCACTACTTCGGCTACCCAGCGATAATCACCAGCTTCGAATGATTTGCGGGCCGATGCCAACAGCGAATCCATTCCGCCGGCAAGTTCGACGTAGCGCTTACCCGCTTCTGTAGGTGGCAGTTTGTTGAGGTTTGCAGGGTTTCCGTCATACCAACTGAGATACCGCTGATACACCGCCTTCACGTTGTGTACGAGGTCGCCATAGAACCCGCGAGTGTGTTCATGTGCTTGGAACTCTTCTGGCAACTCCAGCATGTTGGCAATTTCCACCGCGGTCATTCCATGGTTTGCATGACGCATGGTCTGATCGTGCATCCACTTGTACAAGTCGCGTTGCAAAATAAGGAACTCTCGAACATCGCTTGCTCCCCACGTTGGCCAGTTGTGTGAAGTGAAAAGAATGTTTGTCTTTGCTGCAAACATTTCGATGCTTTGGTTGATGTACTTCGACCAGTTGAGTGCATTACGCACAAGAGCTCCGCGAATTGGCACCAAGTTGTGCATGGTTTGCGAACAATTCTCTGCCATGCATAACCAGCCATGGTCTGGAAAAAAGAAATTCATTTCAGCAGGTGCTTCGGTCTCTGGCGTGAGTTGAAAGATCACTCGCACTCCATCAAGCACAAGCTCTTCACCCGTGAAGGTGATGTCGGTAGTTGGCGCAAGCAAACCCGGAGGACCCATTGGCACACCTGTACCCAGCCCACAGTCAACGTGGCCAGTTGGTCCGGGTGGAAGCATCGGACCGAATTGATATGTCGCACGCCTTCCCATTGCTGGACCAGCAATGACGTTCTCTCCAACTGTTTCATGCAAGAAACCGATTGGCGCAACAATCTGACAGCGCCCTGCATCAACATCTTCCTTTGTCGTTACGCCAAGCACACCACCGAAGTGATCAGCGTGCGAGTGCGTGAATATGACCACTGTGGTTGGCAATTTTTCAACATGCTCATCCATCAGTTCGAGCGCAGCGCGCGCAGTGTGCTCACTGGTGAGTGGATCAATTACCATCCAGCCATTCGTTCCGCGAATAAACGTGATGTTTGAAATGTCGTAGCCACGCACCTGCCATACGCCATCGGCAACCTCGAATAAACCGTGATGCGCATTTAACGTTGCATGTCGCCACAGCTGAGGGTTGACCGTCTCTGGGCATTCCCTTCCATCGCGAAGGAATTCATAATTGTCGCTGTTGCCAACGAAGCGACCCTTTTCGTCGGTGATCAATCCGTTTTGGCGTTTGGCGATAAACCCCCTGCGCACTCGTTCAAGATCTGCAGGATCAAAGTCGCGATTAGCCGCGTTGCGATTATGCGCTTTTGTGTGGGTGGTTGCCAGCTTTGGTTCTTCGGGGTGCACTTTTCAACCTTAGTTATCGCTCACTAACCTATGGGTAGTGAAAAAACTTTTCATCGCCCTCAGCGCCGTTCTGGTGTGGACAGCCATACCTGCGGTATCGGCGAATGCGGTTTCGGTTGGGCAATCTTGCGCAAAGACGACCCTTGGAACACGGGTCTCCACCCGGATCAATAAAAAGCCAGTCATTGTGGTGTGTCGCATAAGGGCGGGTCGCAAGCAGTGGATACGCGCTGCTGTTCAAACAATTACGACGACCACAACTTCGACATCCACGACTTCGACAACAGTTCCTGCTCCAGTACAGAATTACACCGTCGCTGTCGACCCGAACGACCCCACTCTGCACACCATCACCATTGAAGGCATGCAACCCCGCACTTTTTACCTCAACGTTCCATCCAAATACACACCCGGATCAGCAACGCCTTTGGTATTGGCCTTTCACAGTCGTACAACGAATGCCACCGTGATTTTTGCAAATTCCCAAATTCTGTCTTGGGCAGAAAGCATGAACTTCATCGTTACCGGCCTGAATGGTGCAGTTTATGAAGGTGCATCATCCTGGAACGCTGGAAATTGCTGCACCAATGCAACTACATATGAAGAGAATGACTTGCTGTTCGCATCAACGGTTATTGACTTCGTCTCTTCGAAGTACTCGGTAGATAAATCTCGAATATGGGCGATGGGGCACTCCAACGGCGGAATGATGGCCTACCGCTTGGCTTGTGATTTATCCGACAAGATCACAGCCATTGCTGTTGTCACTGGTGTACTTGTCGACGACACCTGTAACCCGACAAAGCCCGTTTCCACACTCCACATTCACGGCAATCTTGATCCCACTATTCCATTCCACGGTGGCGGAAAATTCGAAACTCCCAGTATTTTCCATTCAGTACAAGAAATGGCAAATAAGAACTCATGCACAGGTAGTCCAAAGGAATCCTCAGATGCAATTGAGGAACGGTACACATGGAGTTGCACAAACGGACTTGAAACGCAGTTGGTCAACTATCAAGAGCAATCACATGGTTGGGAATCTGGTTACACCGAAGAAATTTTGCGGTTCTTGTTTGCTCACCCGCGCAAGTAACGCAACATCGGTGCTCCTGCATCGACGTCAGATTTGCAGAAATAGCGAACTCGCTGTCAGAAGGCGAACAGCACTCCGCGTACCATCAGAATTCCAATAATCAAAATGATGAGCCCGGCGATGCGGGTAAACCACGTTTGTTGCCATGGACGACTGCTTGTTCGACCAAACCAACCAAGTACCGTGGCGACGAGTCCAGGCGTTCCCATGAATACAAAGCTGAACATGATCATTTGCGCAGGATCCGAAACGGCGTCAGTGAGTACTACGCCCCAGATCCGAGCGAGCAGCATCATCAGGGTCACCTTCAAAATTCCTCGCGGCATCCAACGATGGAGCGACTCAACGTTCGGGAATTTGTCAACAACAAGTCCAACCAACTTCGGTGCCAAGTACAACACGCCACCCACCCACAGTGCCCAGTTGTTGCCAATAAACACTTCGGCAACAAAGAGAAACACCGCTGTACGAATAAGCGAGGAAACCACTTGCTGAACATTTGACGCATCACGAAGAGCAAGGTCAGTCAGTTCTCGATAGCGCACGGGTGTCAACTTCACCGTTGCATTTTCAAGCATGAAACGTGCGGCAAGTACGCACATCGCAACAATCTGAATGTGCGCAACATTTCCTGCAAACTCTGGACGGAACCCGGTAAGACCAGGAAGCGAAGAGAACATGGAACCAGCTGCAAGTGCACCGAACAACAAAATGAGAATGAAGTCAGTGCTGCGATCCCATGCTCCTGCAATTCCACTTGCTTTCTTGCGGCGGAACGGACGTGATGCACTGGCCAACATTGGAACCGCAAAGCTCATTACCCAAATGCCAAGCAACCCACGTATTGAATCTGCGCTGTTGATTCCACCTCCAGCAAAAACAGCGACTGCGAACGTGATTGCGCCAAGGAATCCGGCAAATGCATCGAGTGTCCCGATGACAATAAGTGCACTGAGCAACGCCAGAGATGGCATTACAACTTCAAAATCTGTATTGAATGCAGAGGCAAGACCAAGCGCAACTCCTGCAATCGGTAACAACAACCACACCGCGCCAAGCAACGAACGCAGGTATGTGCCGTCTTGCAAAACGCGACCAATCATTGGCGATCGATGTGCAGTCGCCTCTGGAGTTCTTGCCATGATGCGATCGGCGAAAGAAATTCGAGGTAGCCGCAATCTGTCAGCACCTTCACCATCTGCACCAATACTCTTCACCGACACGTCGGAAACGTCACCAGAACCACGATCTTCGTCTTCGTCTTCCTTGCGACCACTGCCATTTGATGAACCACCGCCTGCACTACCGCTCATTGCCATAAGCGCCATCAGCGCAACCATATTTGCAACGAGCTCAAGCACACCCTTCGGTTCATCCAACGGATTGAACGGTTTGCCCCGTTCATCTTGCTCGTTCACAAGCCCTTCAAGCTGAGGATCGTCGATGACGACAATGCCAACTGATGCGGTCAGCGCAGCACCTTGGGAGTCCACACCATTCAACGTGAGTGTGTGGTTACCGAGTTCAA
>JBJOOQ010000049.1:0-9244 GCA_046051205.1 Actinomycetota bacterium | reverse complement strand
CTGTAGAGAGGTCGCTTCCGTGAAATTCAAAAAAGGTGACACCGTCATTTACCCCCAGCACGGTGCCTGCATTGTCCATGGCATTAAGCGCATGAAGGCATTTGGCTCGGTTCAGGAATACCTCATTTTGAAGACCGTCATTAACGAGATGACCCTTTCGGTACCAACTGCAATGGCGAACCAAGTAGGTGTGCGCCCGCCGGTTTCGAAGTCGGAACTTGAAGACTTGCGCTCAGTGTTGTCGAAAGCCGACCCACGCGTTCCTGCAAACTGGTCGCGTCGCTTTAAGAACCACCAAGAGAAGTTGAAGAGTGGCGACGTGTATCAGGTTGCCGAAGTAGTGCGTAACTTGGCAGCTCGCGACCGCGACAGTGCATTGTCGGCTGCAGAAAAAACCATGTACGACCGTGCACGCATCAACTTGATTTCAGAAATTTCACCTGCGCTCAAAGTTTCAACTGATGCTGCAGAAGTATGGCTTGACGCGGCTCTTGAACAAGGTGTGTTGAAGCCTTCAAAGGGCGCAAAGATTGTGAAGCAAATTCCAAAAGATGATGCCAAGCCTGTTGCCAAAGCAATTGCCAAAGATGCAGCTAAGCCAGTTGCTAAAGCAGCGAAGGTCGCCAAAGTTGCGAAGGTTGCAAAAGTAGCGAAAGCTCCCGCTAAGGCCGTAGCGAAAAAGAAGTAATCGTGGCAAACGTTGGCTACGTCGGTTTAGGAATTATGGGTGGGCCAATGGCTCGCCATCTTGCAAAAGCCGGACACAGCGTTGTGGTGTATAACCGCACAACTGAAAAGGCAGATGCTTGGGTAGCCGAGCACGGTGGCTCGCGCGTATTAACACCGCGCGAAGTTGCGCAGCAAAGCGACATCGTGTTCATGTGCGTGGGCAACGACAACGATGTGCGCTCAGTGGTATTTGGTGATGACGGTGTGCTCGCCGGATTGAAGTCTGGTTCAGTGTTGGTTGATCACACCACTGCATCGGCAACACTTGCGCGCGAACTCGCCGATGCGTGTGCTGCGGTTGGCGCAGGGTTTGTTGATGCTCCAGTTTCAGGCGGCCAAGCAGGCGCAGAAAACGGTCAGCTCACCGTCATGTGTGGAAGCAATGATCAAGCCTCATTCGACCACGTGAACCCAATCATCGATGCTTACGCAAAGCGTTGCCAGTTGTTGGGCAATGCGGGATCTGGTCAATTGGCAAAGATGGTGAATCAAATTTGCATCGCAGGTATTGCACAAGGTTTGTCCGAGGCATTGAACTTTGCCATGCGCGCTGGATTAAACCCAGACGATGTGGTCGACGTTATTTCTAAAGGCGCAGCACAGTCGTGGCAAATGGAAAACCGTGCAAAGACCATGGTTCGCGACGAGTTTGAATTTGGCTTTGCTGTGGAATGGATGCGCAAAGACCTGGCAATTTGCTTCGACGAAGCCAAGCGCAACGGTGCGAAATTACCAATGACCGAAATGGTTGACAAGTTTTATGAAGAAGTAATTGCCTTGGGCGGCAAGCGCTGGGACACCAGCAGTTTGATTGCTCGTCTTACGAAAGACTGAGCTGCAACTGGTTTACACCTCTAATAGTGAGGCGATCGCGCCATGAAGGCGAACCGACGATTTCCATGTTGGGGAAGCGTTGGAATAGCGATCCGACTGCAACTTCAGTTTCCAGTTTCGCCAAAGCCGAGCCCAAGCAATAGTGAATACCTGACGCAAACGCCATATGGCGATGAGAGTTAGGGCGGTCTAGGCGTAACTCATGCGGTGCATCAAATACCGCAGGGTCGTGATTCGCAGCGCCAAGTGAAGTGAGCACCACGGTTCCAGGTTCGATAGTGAAGGTGTTGCCCAGTACTTCGTAGTGCACTGGCTTCAGCGGAATGCGCACGGTGTGTTGCACTGGTCCGTCATAGCGCAACAACTCGTCGATGGCTTGCGAGTTGAGTCCGTGTTGATGAACGATTGCGGCTTGTTCTGGGTGGCGCAACAACGCAAGTGTTGAGTTACCAATGAGGTTCACGGTGGTTTCATGACCAGCGATGTACAGCAACACAAGAAATGCCATCAGTTCATCGGTGGTCATTTTGTCGCCGGCTTCTTCTGCGGTGATCAAACTCGACAACATGTCGTCGCCCAAATTCTTGCGACGATCTTCGATAATGGAAGTGAGATAGGGAACTAGTTGTTCAATCGCGGCATCTGATTGAGCGAGTTCTTCATCAGTTGCTGTTGGCTCTAACGAATTGGTAATGATCTGTGACCATTCGCGCATTTCCTCGGCGCGCTCCGTAGGCATGGCGAGCAAATCTGAAATCACCTGAAAAGGAACGGGGAATGCAAGATCGTCAATGAGTTCAATCGACCCACGGTCGTGCGCGGCGTCGAGAACGGTGTCTACTAATTGCTGAATGCGGCCGCGGAGTTTTTCCATTGCACTTGGCGTGAAGGACTTCGACACAATGCGGCGCAGGCGAGTGTGGTCAGGCGGGTCAAGGTTAAGGATGGATTTCGTTCGTTCACGTTGCATTTCGCGTCTGCGTTGACGCGCTGCTGAAGTTGCCTGAGTTGAATACTTTTCAATGTCGCGGCTGAAGTCTGCACTTTTAAGTGTGGTGGATACATCGTCGTAACGAGTCAACACCACCATGCCAAATTCGGTGGTGTGCACAGGTTCTAGTGTGCGCAATGCGTCATAGAACGGGTACGGGTGTGCCCGAAATTCCGGGTTAAACGGATTGAATTCTGGTTTGCTCACGGATTCAGCCAGCAAACGGATCTTTGTGTTCGTAACGAGCAATAGGGAAGCCTGCGGAAACCACCCACTGTGAACCGTTGATACGTTCGGTGAGGGCTCGCATTGCCAAGTCGCCTGCAACTTCCACCGGCAAGACGCCAAGGCTGAATGTTGATGCGAACTCACGTGCAAGTGGGCTGACCAGCGGTGTGTCGAGGAAACCTGGACACAACGCACTGATGCACACGCCATGAGGTTCAAGTGCTTGGCCCATGCTCTTCACGAAGCCAACCATTGCGTGCTTGGTGAGACCATAAATAGGGTCTGGTGCAATAGGGATAATTCCGGCAAGAGATGCGGTCACCAAAATGTGGCCGCTCTTGCGCGCAACCATGTGCGGCACAATTCCGCGCGCACCAAACACCACGCCGTCCACATTGATGCTCATGATGCGGTAGTAGGAATCATTGTCAACACGCTCAAGTGGGTACGCACTTGGGTCTCCAAGCACGTTCTGGTGCGTAGAAACACCTGCGTTTAAGCACACAATGTCGAAGTTGTTGTCGATTTCGTATTGCTCTTCCCAGGCTTTGGCGCTCGTTACGTCGAGGTGTACGTATTCGCCGCCAACTTCGGCTGCAACCTGTTTGCCGAGGGTGTCATTCACGTCAGCAACGACAACGGTTGCGCCTTCCTTCGTGAAGCGGCGGGCCATTTCGGCACCAATTCCGCTTGCTCCACCAGTAATAAATGCACGTTGACCTGTGAGCTGACCCATGGTGTTCTACTTTCCTTGTGCTGCTGCGGCGAAAACGTCGAGCAATTTGTCTATTTGTTGATCGGTAATTACGAATGGTGGGCAGAATGCGTTGGTGTCTGCATTAATTGAGCGGGCGATGACTCCACGCTTGATCATGTTGTCGCGAATGGTTACACAGTTTTGATCAGGCTTTAACCCTGCTGCCCAAATTGCACCTGCGCCACGAACAGAATCAATCACGCCATCGGCTGCCAGTGAGTGCAAGCCGTCACTCAATCGCTTGCCAACATGTTTGGCACGTTCAATTAATCCATCGCGTTCAATGATTTCTAGGTTCTTCAATGCAGCGGCACATACTGCAGAGTGACCCGAATACGTATAGCCATGTCGTAGGAAGAAATCAGGGTCGCGTTCAAGTGCCTTTAGCGCCGTGCGACCAACGAACACTCCACCGAGTGGTTGATATCCAGAAGTAACGCCCTTGGCGAAACACAGCAAGTCGGGCACAACGTTGTAATAGTTGGCGGCAAACCATGTGCCAAGACGGCCGAAGCCAGTAATCACTTCGTCAAAAATAAGTAGCGCACCGTATTGATCGCACAGCTTGCGTGCGCCTTCTAGGTACCCGTCTGCTGGCGGGTACACACCACCAGCACCTTGCAATGGCTCGGTGATGATTGCGGCAACTCGCGAACCGTTGTCTTTCATAAACGATGCGAGGTCTTCAATGTTGTCGCTGTCTACCTGCACTACTTCGGGAAGTAGTTGACCATAACCAATTTTGTTCAGCGGCAAACCTTGCGCGCTGGTGCCGCCGTAGTTGGTGCCGTGGTATCCACGGTTACGCGAAATGATGATGGTCTTTTCTGGATGACCGGCTTGCACGTGAGCAACACGCGCAAGTTTCATTGCCGTGTCGATTGCTTCTGAACCACTCCCGCACAAAAACACGCGCGAGTCGGGAAGTGGCGAGAGTGTTACTAACTTTGCGGCCAGCTGTTCAGCCATTTCGTTCGTGAATGGATCGAATATTGAGTACGTCTCGAGCGTGCGAATCTGTTCTGCAACTGCATCAGCGATCTCGGCGTTGCCATGACCCACCTGGCTGTACCAAAGGCTGCCGATGGCGTCGATGTATTCGTTACCCTTGTCGTCCCACAGCAGGGCGCCACTTCCGCGCACAATACGAATGAAATCGGTCTTGGTGGGCTTGGCAAAGGCATGCAACAGGGGTTCGGCCATGGGGAAGACGCTAGTTCGCCTAACCTAGAGCCGTTATGAAGGGCCTCATTCTTTCGGGCGGCGCGGGCACGCGCCTTAGGCCCATCACCCACACCAGCGCCAAGCAATTGGTGCCCATTGCCAACAAGCCAATTTTGTTCTATGGCATTGAGGCCATGGCCAAAGCGGGTATCCGTGAGATCGGCATCATCATTGGTGAAACCGGCAAAGAGATCCGTGCAGCAGTGGGCGACGGCTCGCAGTTCGGCGTAAAGGTCACCTACATACCTCAAGACGCGCCACTTGGTTTGGCACATTGCGTACTTATCGCGCACGACTTCTTGGGCGACGACGATTTTGTTATGTACTTGGGCGACAACATGCTCGAGCAAGGCCTGAACGAATTTGTGGATGAGTTTGAAGCTGCGCGCAAGGCCGGCGGACCGAAAGCACCGACCGCACAAATTTTGTTGTGCCATGTTGAAGACCCGCGTCAGTTTGGTGTTGCAGAAGTAACCGCAGAAGGTCACGTTGTGCGCTTGGTGGAAAAACCACAGAACCCACCATCGGATCTCGCGCTTGTTGGCGTGTACTTGTTTGACAAAACCATTAACGAGGCAGTGCGCGCAATTAAGCCATCGCCTCGCGGTGAACTTGAAATCACCGATGCCATTCAATGGATTGTTGAACAGGGCTATGTGGTGAACCACAAAGTGCTTGAAGGCTGGTGGATTGACACCGGCAAGAAAGACCCGTTACTCGAATGCAATCGCTTGGTGCTTGAAGTGTTGGAGTCACGCAACGAAGGCGATGTTGACGCCTCATCACAAATTGAAGGTCGTGTCGTCATTGAAAAGGGTGCGGTAGTGCGCAACTCGCGCATTCGTGGACCAGTAGTTATTGGAGCAGGGTCAGTTATCGAGCACGCTTACATTGGGCCATACACGTCGCTTGGTCGCAACTGCAAAGTTGAACATTCCGAAATGGAACACAGCGTGGTGTTGGACGGCTCGAGCATCGTTGGTATCGAGCGCCTCACCGACTCGCTCATTGGTCGCGATGTGCAAGTAACACGTTCGGAACAAAAGCCCCGCGCACTGCGCCTCATGTTGGGCGACGACTCGAAAGTAGAACTTGAATAATGGCTGTCATTACTGAATCGACTGTGATCAAAGACGTGCAGATTGTTGAACCTGCCATGTTTAAAGACGAGCGTGGCTTCTTTATTGAAACGTATCGTCGCCAGTGGTTCCCACTTGGTCGCGAAATGATTCAGGGCAACCGCGGCGACCGTCAGGCAGGTTGCGTTGTTGGATTGCACTATCACTTGCACCAAAGCGACTATTGGTACGTGCCGTACGGTTCGTGCCGCGTGGTGCTGCACGACTTGCGCACAGGTTCACCAACCGATGGCGCAACACAGGTAATCGATTTAGGAACTCAGGCAGACGGATCGCATGATCATCGTGGCATTTTCATTCCGCCTGGTGTTGCGCACGGTTTTGCTTCGCTTACCGACATGACTATTACCTATTTGGTAGATGGCTATTACAACCCAGCCGACGAGCGTGGACTCGCCTATAACGACCCAGCAGTGAAAGCTGACTGGGGCTTTGCAAACCCAATTTTGAGCAAGCGTGATCAGGACAACCCAACGCGCGACAACATAGACCCGCAGTTTCAGCCGCACTTTTCACTAAGGACCTGATCTACAGCATGAAGATTTTTGTTACCGGCGGCGCCGGCTTTATTGGTTCGAACTATGTGCGCTGGGTACTTGCAAACACCGACCACGAAGTGACCGTGTTTGACGCGCTTACCTATGCGGGCAACATGTCGACGCTTAAAGATGTTGACGACAACAAGCGCTATTCATTCGTGAAGGGCAACATTTGCCAACCCGGCGATGTAGATGCCGCAATGCGTGGCCACGATGCTGTTGTGCACTTTGCTGCCGAAAGCCACGTTGACCGTTCCATTGAAGGCAGCGAAGACTTCATCCTCACCAACTGCTTTGGCACCAACGTGATCATGGACGCCGCTCGTCGTTTAGAAATGCAGCGCGTGGTGCACATTGGCACCGACGAGGTGTACGGATCTGTTGAAGTTGGCTCGTCGAAGGAAACCGATGGTCTTGAGCCACGCTCGCCATATTCGGCAAGCAAAGCGGGAAGCGACCTTATTGCGTTGTCGTATCACGCAACACATGGTTTGCCAGTAACGGTTACTCGCTGCACCAATAACTTTGGCCCGTACCAGTACCCAGAAAAAGCAATTCCGTTATTCACCACCAACTTGCTCGACGGCAAGCAAATTCCATTGTACGGCGACGGGTTGAACGAGCGCGACTGGTTGTATGTAGACGACCATTGCACAGGCGTGCATTTGGTATTGGAAAAGGGCAACGTTGGCGAGATCTACAACATTGGAGCAGGCAACGAAACTGCAAACCGCGTGTTGGTTGACAAACTGCTTGCATTGCACGGCAAAGACGAATCAAGCGTGCAATACGTGGAAGACCGCAAGGGTCACGACCGCAGGTATTCGGTAGACATTGCCAAGATCACCAAGTTGGGTTGGAAGCGTGAACGCTCACTTGACGAAGCTCTTGAAGAAACCGTGAAGTGGTATCGCGATAATCGCTGGTGGTGGGAGCCTCTCAAGGGCAAAAAGTAATGAAGCTGTTTGTCACCGGAGCAGGTGGCCAGCTTGGGCATGAGCTTGTTGAAGCAATTCATGCTGCAGGGCACGAACCAATTGCTACAACTCATGCACAACTCGACATCACCGATGAAGAAGCGGTGCGAATTGCAATTGGCTCAGCAAAACCTGATGTGGTGATTCACGCAGCAGCGTGGACTGCAGTGGATGCCTGTGAAGGCGATATTGAAAAAGCGATGTTGGTGAATGGAACCGCATCGAAATACGTTGCCGATGCCGCACATGCTGTTGGCGCGCGAGTGGTATACATCAGCACTGACTACGTATTTGATGGCAGTAAGCCAACTCCGTACAACGAAGACGACGTGCCTAACCCGCAAGGCTCATATGGCACTTCAAAGCTTGCTGGCGAGCGAGCAATGGGTGAGCAAGATGCGATCGTGCGCATTTCGTGGGTATGCGGTTTCCACGGCGCCAACATGGTGAAGACCATTTTGAAACTTGGCGCAACCATGCCAGAGCTGAAATTTGTTGACGATCAAATTGGCAACCCAACATTTGCTGATGATGCTGCAAAAGCAATTGTGCACATTGCAACCAGTGGTCTTGGGGGAGTTTGGCATGTCACAAACCAAGGGGTAGTCAGTTGGTATGAATTTGCTCGTGAGGTGCTCCTAACTGCAGGAATGGATGCCACAAAAGTGAAACCAATTTCTACGAGTGACTTGCAACCACCGCGTCCTGCAAAACGACCAGCCAACTCAGTGTTGAATAACGGCAGGATGATTACAGAGGGCATGGCGCTGTTGCCCGATTTTCGTGAGCCACTTGCACGTTTGGTGCGACAACTTCTGGCCGAAACAGGCGAGTAGGGTTATTGCATGAATGACCTGACGCTGATTGCTGAACTCGAGCCAGTTGCCGAGAAATTGCTTGAGCGTCACATGGGTGTTGCCAAAGAATGGTTTCCGCACGAAATGGTGCCGTACAGCCGTGGCAAAGATTTTGATCCGAATCACCAATGGGTTCCAGAAGACGCCGACTTTGGCGACGCTGGTAGCGACATTGATGAAGCGGTGCGTGGTGCGCTCTATTTGAACTTGCTCACCGAAGACAACTTGCCGTATTACTTCCGCGATATCGATCGCTTGTTCGGCAGCGACACAGCGTTTGGCGCTTGGGCTCGCAACTGGACAGCAGAAGAAGGTCGACACAGCATTGTGATGCGCGACTATTTCACCGTGACTCGCGCAGTTGACCCTGTGCAACTAGAGCGCGCTCGCATGATTCAGGTTCGCTCTGGCCAGGTTCCAGCACCGCACGACGCGTTTGAAGCATTGTCGTACGTGAGCATGCAAGAACTTGCCACGCGAATTTCACACCGCAACACCGGCAAATTCATGACCGACCCAATTGGCACCGACATCATGTCGCGCGTGGGTAATGACGAGAACTTGCATTACCTGTTTTACCGCGACCTCACCTCTGCTGCGTTTGAAGTTGATCCGTCGGCAACGGTGATTGGTCTCGACCGTGCGGTCAGCACGTTTGCGATGCCTGGTCTTGGCATTCCCGACTTTGATCGCATTTCTAAAGCCGTTGCCAAGGTTGGCATTTACGACTTGCTTATTCATCACGACCAAATCCTTGAGCCATGCATCAGGCGTCACTGGAAGTTGGAAGAAATGACTGGCCTAAGCGACGAGGCTGAGCGTGCCCGTGAGAACATCTTCAAGCAGATGGCCCGCACGCAAAAAGTGGGTAAGCGCCTTGCGGGCGACCGCGTCGACGCCTAAATCTCACCTCTGTTCCTCTTCGCTTGACTCGGTGACTAATCACTGGTGAACTATGTGCATGGCTAA
>JBJOOQ010000048.1:0-9144 GCA_046051205.1 Actinomycetota bacterium | reverse complement strand
GGAGTAGATCCAACTGCCTGGGTGTTGCATTCGTACTTGCATCGCAATGTTCCACATGCAAAGTGCGTCCTACACACGCACATGCCGTACACCACAGCGCTTGCATGCCTGAAAGATTTTGAATTTCTGATGCTTGACCAAAATGCGAGTGCGTTTCATGGGCGCATTGCGTATGACCGTCACTATGCAGGCATGGCGCTTGACCCGTCGGAAGGTGAGCGAATTGCTTCATTGCTTGTTGACGGCAAAGACGTGTTGTTCATGGGCAATCACGGAGTCATGGTGGTGGGCGAGAGCGTGGCGCAGGCTTTTGATTCGCTCTACTACCTAGAAAAAGCGGCGCAACTTCAGGTGCTCGCGCTGTCTACTGGACGACCACTGCAGTTGGTCGACGACGAAACCGCCGCACTTGTCGCCAAGCAAACTCGCGAATACCCAGGTGTAGCGGTGCTGCATTTTGAAGCACTAATGCACATCCTCGATAACGAGTGCCCCGACTACGCCAAGTAGTAGTTTTTACAAAAACCCCACGAGAAAAAGGAATCAACAGTTATGAAAGCAGCCGTTTGTCGCGAATTTGGAAAACCACTTGTCATTGAAGAAGTGACGCTCGCCGACGCTGGTCCTGGTGAAGTGAAAGTCAAACTTTCTGCTGTTGCTATTTGCCACAGTGACATTTCGTATGCAGATGGCGCTTGGGGTGGCACGCTTCCAGCTGTGTACGGTCACGAATGTGCCGGAGTTGTAGAAACTGTTGGCAGCGGAGTCACCACCGTGCAGGTCGGAGATCATGTTGTTGTCACACTTATTCGCTCGTGCGGTCATTGCCACGGATGCAGCATGGGTAACCCAGTTACATGCTCGACGCAATTCCCACTTGATGCAGCAAGCCCAATCAAGGACAAAGATGGAAAGTCGGTTGTGCAAAGCATGCGCACTGGCGGTTTCGCTGAAAAAGTTTTGGTGCATGAATCACAGTGTGTGTCGGTGCCAAAGAACATCAAGATGGCAAGTGCCTCATTGTTGGCTTGCGGTGTAATCACAGGTTTTGGTGCCGTAACTAACACGGCAAAAGTTCCTGCTGGAAGCCACGTCGTAGTAATCGGAACCGGTGGCGTTGGACTTAACTCCATTCAAGGTGCAAATGTCAGCGGCGCTCGCACGGTTATTGCCATCGATGTTGTGGACAGCAAGATCGAGGCAGCGAAAGGCTTCGGTGCAACACACGGCATCAACTCAAAAACAGAAGATGTTGCAGTACGCGTGCTTGAGATCACTGGCGGTCATGGCGCCGACTACGTGTTTGTAACTGTTGGCGTGAAGTCAGCATTCGATTCCTCATATGGCATGCTCGCAAAGAGCGGATCTGTTGTTCTGGTTGGAATGCCAGCAAGCGGCGTGATGTCAGAAATTGACCCAGGAACCATGGCTGCATACAGCCAGAACATTCTTGGTTCAAAGATGGGAAGCGCCCGCATTCAAGTAGACATTCCGAACTTGGTTGACCTGTACGGCCAAGGTCGAGTGAAGCTTGACGAACTTGTTACCAAGACTTATCCGATTGAACAAATTAACGAAGCAATCGACGCGGTAAAGCGCGGCGAGGCACTCCGAAACGTCATCGTTTTCTAACATGAAAATTGTCGACATCAAGACATTCGTGGTAGGCAATCCACCTCCACGATTCGGTGGTCGTTACTTCATTTTCGTAAAGCTCACTACAGATACCGGCGTTTCCGGGATCGGTGAGATTTACACTGCTACGTATTCGCCACACTTAGTTGCGAAAATGGCAGAAGAAGTTGCGGCACGCCATGTCATTGGTGCCGACCCATTCCATATTGAACACATGTGGCGCAACGTGTACGGCCGTGGCTATGCGCATCGCCCTGACCTCACCACTGGTGGAATCGTTTCCGGCTTGGAAATGGCCATGTGGGACATTTGCGGCAAAGAAACCGGCAAGCCTGTGTATGAATTGCTCGGTGGGCGAGTGCACGAAAAGCTCCGCGCTTACACGTACTTGTATCCACCTGTCGGCGTAGACGTGTACTCGGACGACCCGGTGTACAGCGATCCAGAAGCAGCTGCCGAGTGTGCAGTTCGTGAAGTGGAACGCGGTTTCACGGGAGTGAAGTTCGACCCAGCAGGTCGCTACTCGGTGTACGACGGTCGTCAGCCTGCGCTACACGCCATGGACTTGTCGGAAAAGATGGTGCGTGCAGTTCGCGAAGCAATTGGCGATCGCGCAGACATTTTGTTTGGAACGCATGGACAGTTCACTGCATCGGGTGCAATTCGTTTAGCGAAGAAGCTCGAAAAGTACGACCCATTGTGGTTTGAAGAACCGTGCCCACCAGACAGCCCAGACGAGATTGCCAAAGTTGCTCGTGCAACCAGCATTCCAATTTCTGCAGGCGAGCGTTTAACCACGAAGTACGAGTTCCATCAACTTCTGAAGACTGGCGCTGCGTCAATCTTGCAACCAAACCTTGGACGTTGCGGCGGGTTGCTGGAAGGCAAGAAGATCGCATCGATGGCCGAGGTGTATCACGCACAGATCGCGCCACACCTATATTGCGGTCCGGTGGTTGCAGCAGCAAACATTCAGTTGGCTACGTGCACGCCTAACTTCCTCATTCTTGAAACCATTCAGGGATGGCAGGGCTTCCATTCAGATTTGGTGAAAACCTCAATCAAGTTTGAAAATGGGTTCATCATTCCGCCAACCGAGCCTGGTCTAGGAATCGAACTGAACGAAGCAGTTGCGCTGGCAAATCCGTATACGGGTAGCGAACTTCATCTTGAGATGAGTTCAGTTCCAGCCACGTTGCTGTAACCACTATTCCCCGTTAGTCTGCTCAGTCAGATGTTGATTACACATGTCGCCCATCATCACGTGCATCACGTGACGCAACGGGCTCATCTGTAACGCACCCAGTTTCTCCAAACTGCTCAGAGCCCGTCGGTTTTCACCGGCGGGTTTTTTTATTATCCCGATTGATTCAAAAACTCAACAAAAGGAATACAAATGACATCATTAGAAGAAATTGACTTCAGCAAACTTGATGGCCTTGTAGCCGTTGTAGTGCAAGACAACAGCACGAGCGACGTATTGATGGTGGGCTTCATGAACGAAGAGGCCTATCTCAACACGTTGCAGACGGGTTTGGTCACGTTCTACAGCCGATCACGCAACAAGCAGTGGGTGAAGGGCGAGTCCTCGGGTCACACATTGCAGGTTGTATCGCTGCGAACGGATTGCGACCGCGACGCCATCGTCGTGCGCGTAAATGCCAATGGCCCTGGTGTATGCCACGAGGGTTATCAAAGCTGTTTTTTCCGCTTGCGAGTGGGAGATGAATGGATTACTACCGAACAACAAACCTTTTCACCAGAAGACATCTACGGAGGAGCAAAATGACACTGAAATTAGGAATTCCAAAAGGAAGTTTAGAAAACGCAACAATCGATCTATTCCGCCGCGCGGGCTTTCAGATCACTGTGAATAGTCGTTCATATTTTCCAGCAATTGACGACCCAAACATTGAGTGCATGTTGATTCGTGCCCAAGAAATGGCTCGCTATGTGGAAGATGGCGTACTTGATGCAGGCCTTACTGGTCTTGATTGGATTGCGGAGACCGGGGCGACTATCGAACCAATTGCAGATTTGGTCTATGCCAAACAAAGTTTTGGTCGAGTTCGTTGGGTGCTGGCAGTTCCAGAAAATTCCGATGTTGTTTCGGTGAAAGACCTTGAAGGAAAAGTTATTGCAACTGAACTCGTAGAAACGACAAAGCGGTATCTAGAACGCAATGGAGTAACTGCGAAAGTTGAATTCAGTTGGGGTGCCACCGAAGTGAAACCGCCGGTACTCGCAGATGCAATTGTTGAAGTGACCGAAACCGGCTCATCGCTGAGGGCTAACAACTTGCGAATTGTTGAAACGGTGTTGGAGTCCAACACTCAGCTCATTGCCAATATTGAAAGTTGGAAAGATGCCACGAAGAAACAACAACTACTCGATATCAAGATGTTGCTGGATGGGGCAATTGCTGCAATGGGCAAGGTTGGACTCATGATGAATACACCGCGATCCAGCCTTCAGGCAGTACTCGATGTGCTCCCAGCACTGAAAACGCCTACTGTGTCGGCGCTTTCGGATGAAAATTGGTTAGCACTCAACACCATTTTGGATGAGTCAACGGTGCGCACGATCATTCCGCGATTAAAAGCGGCTGGTGCAACGGGAATTGTTGAATATCCGTTGAACAAGATCGTCAACTGATGATTCGAATCATTTCTGAAGAGGAAGCTCCGACTGTGCTGGGTCGGTCTGTGGATCGCGTTGGCGAGGCCATGGGTGTTTCGGCGCCAATCGTCGCAGATGTTCGATTACGCGGCGACGAAGCGTTGAAGGAGTATCGACAACGTTTTGATCTTGTTGCAATTAATGAACCGCTGTATCTAGGTGCTGTCGGCGAACTAGAAGCCGACCTTCAACAAGCAGTAGAGCAAGCAAGCAGAAACATTCGGTCTTTTGCCGAGAAACAACTAGTTACCTCTTGGATGAGCGAGTTTTCTGATGGTCGCTCATTGGGGCAAGTAGTTCGTCCACTCAATTCCGTTGGGGTGTATGTTCCCGCAGGTCGTTATCCGCTCATCAGTACCTTGCTCATGGCAGTGATCCCCGCCCAGGTTGCAGGCGTTCAGAACATTGTTGTTGCATGTCCACATCCGAGTCGTGAAATTCTTGCGGTCGCCAAAATGCTGGGTGTGAAACAAATACTGCACGCAGGTGGTGCGCAAGCAATTGCAGCAATGGCGTATGGGACGGAATCTGTGAAGCCAGTTCAGCGCATCGTTGGGCCGGGGAATGCATACGTCGCAGCGGCAAAGAAGTTGGTGTCGCAAGATGTCGCTATTGACTTCGTTGCAGGCCCAAGCGAGATTCTCATCGTTGCATCGCGGGGAAATGCCCAGTGGATTGCAGCCGACATGCTTGCTCAGGCAGAACACGATGTGGATGCTCGAGCAATCTTGCTCACGACAGACAAGGAATTTGCGTTACGGGTACAAGCAGAGATTGAGATTCAACTGTCATCATTGTCAACAGCGCAAATTGCACAGCGGGCAATTATTGATAACAGTGCGATTGTTGTTTGTGACGCTACGGACTCGGCTTTCAATTTGGTGAACACCATTGCGCCGGAACACTTGTCGGTTGAGCAGAAGAGCGACATTGAGCGTGTCAACAGTGCGGGATCCATTTTTGTTGGTCAGTACAGCACGGAAGCTGCAGGCGATTATGCAAGTGGGCCAAATCATATTTTGCCAACATCCGGAAATGCTGCGGTGCGTGGTGGGCTCAGTGTGAACGATTTTGTCAAGGTCATCACTGTTCAAGAATTAAGCAAGACAGCATTGTGTGAACTTGAGCCTGCGGTTACGGCTTTGGCACGCGCAGAAGGTTTGGAAGCACATGCACGCAGCGTAGAAACGAGGAATGATGCAACCGCGTAAATCTGTACAGGAAATGCAGGCCTATTCGCCACCTACGCAAGGAAGGGGCGCTGCCGTTCGACTTGATTTCAACGAAAATACCGTGGGTTGTTCGCCGTCGGTCACTGTTGCAGTTGCGCAGGCACTTTCAGCAAACAGCGTGGCTATGTACCCCGAGTACAGCTCGGCACGAGAAATCATTTCTTCATTTTTCAAGGTCGACTCAGAGCAAATGGCGATAACCAATGGAACAGACGAAGCAATCCAACTGCTAGTAAATACATTTATGGATACAGGTGACGAACTCGTTATCACCAGTCCGTCATACGCCATGTACCGCTTTTATGCCGAAGTAAGTGGTGTGGTCGTTAAGGAAGTGAAGTACCTGCTTCACGACAATTTGTCTTTTCCAATGGATGAATTGCTTGGTGCGATAACTCCTTCGACGAAGGCAGTGTTCATTGCGAATCCGAACAATCCAACGGGTGGGGCTATTTCAATTCCAGAAATTCGTCGTATTTTGGATGCTGCACCAAACGCCATGGTGCTGATTGATGAAGCGTATGTGGAGTTCTGTGGTGTCACCGCAATCGGGCTACTGCATGAATACGAAAACTTGTTTATCAGTCGAACGATGTCAAAGGCTTACGGGATGGCAGGCCTCCGGTGTGGTTTTCTTTTGTCATCTGCAAGCAATATGGGGTGGGTACGCAAAGCGCAATCTCCATACAGCGTTAATTTCGTGGCGATAGCAGCAGCAGTGGCTGCAATCGGTGACAAGGAATACGTAAAAAACTACGTCCGAGAAGTTATTCAAGCACGCAGCTTCGTCGTTGCCGAGTTGGACAGATTGGGAATTCAGCAATTTGATTCCAATGGAAACTTTGTTCTATTCATGGTTGGCAAGCATGCTGAACGCATTGTGTCTGAACTTCGTAATGCAGGAGTTCTTGTTCGCAACAGGAGCCATGAATTCGAAGGAAGTGTCAGGGTCACGGTTGGAACTACAGAACAAATGGAACTATTTATTCAAGAATTGGAGAAAGCACTATGAGAAAAGCAACAGTCAAGCGTGTGAGTAAGGAAACCAGCATCTCTGCAACTTTGCTCATTGAGGGCACAGGCAAGTACGACATTTCTACGGGCATCAGGTTTTTAGACCACATGCTTGAACTTGTTACCAAACACGGAGGTTTTGACCTGACCCTGAAGGCCACAGGAGATTTGGACATCGATCAGCATCACACCGTTGAAGATGTGGGCATTGTGTTGGGCGAGGTATTCAAGAAAGCGTTAGGCAAAAAAGTTGGAATTAATCGCGCTGGTTATTTCGTCTTGCCGATGGATGAAACTCTTGCGGTAGTTGCAGTTGATCTAAGCGGTCGTCCTGCACTCGTGTATTCAGACTTAATCAAAGCTCGACTGGTTGGCGATCTGCAAACCGAGTTGTTGTATGACTTCTTTGGGGGGTTTGTCAACAGCGCAGGGGCAAACCTGCACGCCAAGGTGATGTACGGTCGGTCCAGTCACCATAAAGTCGAAGCAATTTTTAAATGCTTTGCTCGCGCTATGCGTTATGCATGTTCGACTGACGCGCAGATGAAAGATCAGTTGCCAAGCACAAAAGGGTTGTTGTGATTTGCATTGTTGATTACGGTGCAGGAAACCTGCAATCTGTTGCAAATGTTCTCAAGAAAATAGGCGTCAGCTATGAGATCGCAGAAAATGGCGAGCAATTAGGCGATGCTGAAAAAATCATTTTCCCAGGCGTGGGGCATTTTGGGCAGATGTGTGCTGCTATCGACGCGCGAGGTCTGCGTCAAGCAATTGTTTCCAAAGTAGAAGCAGGAATTCCATTTCTTGGTATTTGTCTGGGAATGCACCTGCTCTTTGACGGAAGCACAGAGTCTCCTGAAGATCGTGGGCTTGGATTTTTTCCTGGCACCGTTCGGAAATTCGATCGCGGCGAGCGCATTCCTCACATGGGATGGAACTCACTCGACGTAAAAGAGAATTCACAGATTTTTCCCGAAGAACTAAACGGAACTTGGGGATACTTCGCTCATAGCTATTTCTGCCCTGTGGTCACAGAAACGGTTGTAACGACAGAGCATGGAACAACATTTTCAGCAATTGTGGAACGGAAAAACATTTTCGGAGTTCAGTTTCATCCTGAAAAGTCGGCTGCACTAGGAGAGCGAATCGTTCGTTCGTTCGTGGATCTTCCATGCTGACCAAGCGAATTATCCCTTGTCTCGATGTCTCGGCAGGCCGCGTTGTTAAAGGCGTCAATTTTGTTGATCTACGTGATGCAGGCGACCCTGTCGAACTGGCTGCTCGCTATAACGAGGAAGGTGCTGATGAGTTGGTCTTCTTGGATGTTTCAGCAACTGTGGAGAATCGGCCAACACTCATTGATGTTGTAACAAGAACTGCTCGGGAGGTTTTCATACCGCTCACAGTCGGTGGCGGAATTCGTTCAGTCGATGATGCTCGAAAGGTGATTCGAGCAGGAGCAGACAAGGTGAGTATCAACAGCGCGGCAGTCGAAAGGCCAGGGCTCATCCGAGAACTAAGCGAAGAGTTTGGCTCTCAGGCGGTCGTACTTGCAATTGATGCACAACGGGATGGCGATGATTGGCGAGTGTTTACACATGGCGGGCGAGTTGCAACTTCGTTGATGGCAATTGAATGGGCGATTCAGGCAGAGAGTCTTGGTGCTGGTGAAGTATTGCTTACCTCAATGGATGCAGATGGTGTGAAGAATGGTTTTGACATCGCTCTCACGTCTTCTGTGCGCAATTCTGTGCAATTACCGGTCATCGCGTCTGGTGGGGCGGGTACTGCGCAACACTTTGCAGAAGTGTTGTGTCAAGCAGATGCAGCACTCGCGGCTTCGGTATTTCACTGTGGTGAGTTGTCTATTGCAGAAGTAAAACTTGCAGTGAGTCGGGCAGGACATGAGGTGCGTAGATGAGTGTGAATAAACCGATTGTCGTGCCGTGCATCGATATTCAAGGCGGCCGGGTCGTTCAGCTTGTGCAAGGGCGTGAGCGTGCACTTATTGGTCCAGATCCACTTGAAATGCTTGAACGATTTTCAAACTTCCCTGAAATCCAGATTATTGATCTTGATGGTGCAATGGGTATTGGCGAAAATTTCGAGATCATTGAAATGCTTACATCTAAAGCAACTTGTCGAGTTGGCGGAGGAGTGCGTAGCGCTGAACGTGCACGACAACTCGTTGACCTAGGCGCTCATCGAGTCATTGTTGGAACCGCGGCGTTTACTCCTGCATTTGACGACATTGTTGCCGAGATAGGTAGTGAAAAAATTGTTGTTGCACTCGATTCCAAAGCCGGCACAGTTGTCGTTGATGGATGGGCGACCTCGCTTGCTGTTTCGGCTGAGCAAGTAATTCCAACCTTTGAGAAAAAATGCGCTGGTTTTCTCTGCACCTATGTAGACAAAGAGGGAATGATGCAAGGGACTGACTTGGCGTGGTTCGCTCAACTGCGTGGCGCAACATTGCTTCCTATTACGGCTGCAGGTGGAATAACAACACTTGATGATGTGCGGGCTTTGCTCGATATGAACATTGACACGGCAATTGGAATGGCGGTGTACACGGGATCACTCC
>JBJOOQ010000047.1:0-9864 GCA_046051205.1 Actinomycetota bacterium | reverse complement strand
CGTCGAACTCGCGTAATTTCAGCCATTTAGGTCTGTAAGCCCGGGGCGAAAGCCTCGGGCTTCAGCCGTCTATCAGGTCTAGGTATAAAGCCGCAAAAGCGGCGGTAGCCTAGTTCGTTGCCGTGCGTAGCCCCCTGAACCTTCCCCCAAAGAAGTTCATCTGGCTCGTCGATTCGTATTCATCACTTCTCGATCAGGAGTAACTCAGTGGCCTCACGTGCGTCTGCACGCGAACGGTATTCGTTCGCGACCCTTCCAGAAACCCTCGAACTTCCAGACCTCATCGCGGTACAACGCGAGAGTTTTGATTGGTTCCTTAAAGAAGGATTGAAGGAAGCTTTCGAAGATATTTCGCCAATCAAAGGATTCAGCGACGATCTTCAACTCGAACTTGAATTCGACCCAGACGATGAAGATCTTTGTCCAAAACCAAAGTTCACTGTTGCGGAGTGTCGCGAACGTGACATGACCTATGCATCGCCAGTATTTGTGCGCGCACGCTTCTTGAACAAGCCAACCGGTGAAATCAAAGAACAAGTTGTGTTCATGGGCGACTTCCCGAAGATGACCGAAAAGGGAACCTTCATCATCAACGGCACCGAGCGTGTTGTGGTGTCGCAGCTCGTTCGTTCACCAGGCGTGATTTTCGAACCAGGTGAGCGTTACCGCTTGCGTAACTTGTCGAAGCACCAGTTGGTAAAGGGAACCATCCACCCGTACCGCGGTGAGTGGTTGGAGTTCGACGTAGAGCAGAAGCCAGGTAAAGACGTCACCGCTGGAACACGCGTTGCACGAAAGCGCCGCATCGGAATTTTCACTCTGTTGCGCGCACTTGGTTACGACGAAGAAAACGCTCCAGGCTTCCTCGATCGTTTCGTGAACTACTTCGACTTCCTTGAGGGTCAGTGGGAAAAGGAGCGTCCAATCGCTCCAACTCGCGAAGAAGCACTTGTTGAAATTTACAAGCGCGCTCGTCCGGGCGAACCACCAAACGTTGAAGCAGCACGCGCATACTTCGAAGGCGCATTCTTCGAGAACCGTCGCTACGACTTGTCACGCGTTGGTCGCTACAAGCTGAACCGCAAGTTGGGTGCAGAAATCGAAAAGATTGGCAAGTTGTTCGACATGAAGGTCGGCACTGAACTTGGCAAGCTTGACGTTCCAGTTGAAGGACAAGATGTTCTCAGCCGTTGCGAAGTTCTTGCAACCATCACGTACTTGTTGCACCTCGTGAAGCAAGAGCCTGGCTACCGCCTCGACGATCAGGACCACTTTGCAAACCGTCGTATTCGTTCGGTTGGTGAATTGATTCAGAACCAGGTTCGTATCGGTTTGTCACGTATGGAGCGTGTTGTTCGCGAGCGCATGACCACACAAGACGTGGAAGCAATTTCGCCACAAACACTCATCAACGTGCGTCCAGTTGTTGCTGCAATCAAGGAGTTCTTCGGAACTTCCCAGTTGTCGCAGTTCATGGACCAAGTGAACCCATTGTCGGGTCTTACGCACCGTCGTCGTTTGTCGGCACTCGGACCTGGTGGTCTGAGCCGTGAGCGCGCAGGTTTCGAAGTTCGCGACGTTCACTTTTCGCACTACGGACGTATGTGCCCAATTGAAACGCCAGAAGGACCAAACATTGGTCTGATCGGTGCGTTGTCAACCTATGCACGCGTCAACCCATTCGGATTCATCGAGAGCCCATACCGTCGCGTTCGCAACGGCAAAGTCACCGACGAAATCGTGTACATGCCAGCAGACGAAGAAGAGAACTACGTCGTTGCGCAGGCAAACACCGCGTTGAATCCAGACGGCACCTTTAAGGCAGAGCGCGTACTCGTACGTCGTTCACCACAGGCAGCCAGCTTGGATGACTTGAAGAAGATGCTTGAAGCAGAAAGCTTCTTCGGTTCAACCACCGACATTGGTTACGTACCTGGAACAGAAGTGGACTTCATCGACGTTTCGGCTCGCCAGATTATTTCGGTAGCTACTGCGTTGATTCCGTTCTTGGAGCACGACGATGCAAACCGCGCACTCATGGGTGCCAACATGCAACGTCAGGCAGTTCCATTGCTTCGCGCAGAAGCTCCATACATTGGAACCGGTATCGAATCACGTGCAGCACGTGACGGTGCAGACCTCATCTTGGCAAAAGATTCAGGAACGGTTACTTCAGTAACTGGCGACCAAATCACTATTGCTTATGACAACTTGAAGAAGGCCGACGGAGAACACAAGTTGTTCAAGTTCCGTCGTTCAAACCAAGACACCAGCATCAACCACATCATTCGTGTGAAGGAAGGTCAGAAAGTTGCTAAGGGCGACTTGATTTGTGACGGTCCTTCAACCGACATGGGTGAACTTGCACTTGGAAAGAACTTGCTCGTGGCATTTATGCCATGGGAGGGCTACAACTTCGAAGACGCCATCATCTTGAGCGAGCGTTTGGTGAAAGAAGACGTACTTACGTCAATCCACATCAAGGAATACGAAGTTGATGCTCGTGACACCAAGCTCGGACCAGAAGAAATCACTCGCGACATTCCAAACTTGAGCGACGACATTCTTGCCGACCTCGATGATCGTGGAATTATCCGCGTGGGTGCCGAAGTTGGTCCTGGCGATGTTCTCGTCGGAAAAGTCACTCCAAAGGGTGAAACCGAACTCACTCCAGAAGAGCGCCTATTGCGCGCAATCTTCGGTGAGAAGGCTCGTGAAGTTCGCGACACCAGCCTCAAGGTTCCACACGGCGAGAGCGGCAAAGTTATTGACGTGAAGGTGTTGTCACGCGAAGCGGGCGACCGCGAAGCCGGCGACGAATTGCCACCAGGTGTAAACCAGTTGGTCCGCATTTATGTTGCGCAGAAGCGCAAGATCAGCGTGGGCGACAAGTTGGCAGGACGTCACGGTAACAAGGGTGTTATCTCCAAGATTCTCCCAATCGAAGACATGCCATACATGGAAGACGGAACTCCTGTCGACATCATCTTGAACCCACTTGGTGTTCCAAGCCGAATGAACATTGGTCAGGTGCTTGAAGCGCACCTTGGCTACTGCGCACGTTGGGGTTGGAGCGACGTCAAGAACAACAAAGTTGTTGGCGATGCACCAATTCGCGGTACCGAAACCAAGACACGTATCAACACCAAGCCTTCAACATTTGTTGCAACACCGGTGTTCGACGGTGCTCACTGGGACGAAGATGAGGCCGCTGGTCCGCACCCAACCATTCAGTCAATCTTGAGGAACCTCAACCCAGAATCGGTTGACGGCGTTCGCTTGATCGGTGACGATGGCAAGACACAACTTCGCAACGGTCGTACCGGTGAGTACTACGACAACCCAACCATGGTTGGCTACATGTACATCATCAAGTTGTCACACATGGTTGACGACAAGATCCACGCACGTTCAACTGGGCCGTACAGCATGATCACTCAGCAACCTTTGGGTGGTAAAGCCCAATTCGGTGGTCAGCGCTTCGGCGAAATGGAAGTGTGGGCTCTCGAGGCTTACGGTGCTGCTTACTGCTTGCAGGAATTGCTCACCATTAAGTCAGACGACGTACTCGGACGCGTTCGCGTGTACGAGGCAATCGTGAAGGGCGAAAACATTCCTGAGCCAGGCATTCCTGAGAGCTTCAAAGTGCTCATGAAGGAAATGCAGGCTTTGTGCCTCGACGTAGAAGTCATCTCCAATGAAGGCAAGAACATTGAACTTGCCGACATGGACGAAGACGTCTTCCGTGCAACACAGGAACTCGGAATCGACATTTCGCGTCCAGAGCGTGGCTCTGATGCAGATGACCGTGACCGTGAACGTCGTCGCGAACAACGCGCTTTCTAACGCCACTTACTAACCAGAGAATTTGACGAGCAGAGAAGAACGAGAAGAGGAAAACATGTCCGACGCAGTAACCGAATTCAAGAACAAGGTTGACGTCAATAGTTTCGAACAGTTGCGCATTGGTTTGGCCACTGCAGATGACATTCGTAACTGGTCACGTGGTGAAGTAAAGAAGCCGGAAACCATTAACTACCGCACCTTGCGCCCAGAGCGTGATGGTCTGTTCTGTGAAAAGACATTCGGACCAACCCGTGACTGGGAGTGCTACTGCGGTAAGTACAAGCGCGTGCGCTTTAAGGGCATCATCTGCGAAAAGTGCGGCGTTGAAGTAACTCGTTCCAAGGTTCGTCGTGAGCGCATGGGCCACATCGAATTGGCTGCACCAGTTGTTCACATTTGGTACCTACGCGGAACCCGTTCATGGTTGGCCTATTTGTTGGGTGGTCTTGAGCCACGCGACGAAATCAAGGCGAAGCAGCTTGAAAAGGTTATTTACTTTGCCGCCTGGTTGGTGAGCAGTGTTGATGCCGACAAGCGTCATGCCGACATGACCGAACTTGAAGAAGTGTTGCTTGAAGACAAGGAACAACTCATCAAGAATCGCGAACGCGACTTGAAGCAGCGTCAAAAGGATGCCGAAGCAGAGCTGAAGGAACTCGAGAAGTCGGGTGCAAAAGATGCCGATGTTCGTGCACGTCAGAAGTTGATTGACAAAGATCTCACCACCATCACTGAGCGTTATGGCAAAGAGCTCGACTTGATCCAGCGTGCACATGACACATTCGGCAAGATGCACTCACGCATGATCGTGGAAGACGAAGAGTTGTGGCGCGAAGTGAAGGATCGTTACGGCGAATACTTCGTTGGCGGCACCGGTGCAGAGTCAATTAAGTCGCTCATCGACACCATTGACTTCGATGCTGAAGAAATCGCACTCCGTGACGCCATCATGAATGGATACAACGGCAAGGTGCTCAGCACGCAGCGTAAGCAGAAGGCAATTAAGCGCCTGAAGATCATTGCTTCGTTCAACCGTCGTGATGATGCAGGTCGTTTGGTAAATAACCCGAAGGCAATGGTCCTCGACGTTATTCCTGTCATTCCTCCAGACCTGCGCCCAATGGTGCAGCTTGATGGTGGTCGCTTTGCAACTTCAGACTTGAACGACTTGTACCGTCGCGTAATCAACCGCAACAACCGTTTGCGTCGCTTGCTCGATCTTGGTGCACCAGAAATCATCGTCAACAACGAAAAGCGCATGTTGCAGGAAGCATCAGACGCGTTGTTCGACAACGGCCGTCGTGGTCGTCCGGTAACTGGTCCTGGTAACCGTCCGCTCAAGTCGCTGTCCGACATGTTGAAGGGTAAGCAAGGTCGCTTCCGTCAGAACTTGCTCGGAAAGCGCGTTGACTACTCGGGTCGTTCAGTAATCGTTGCTGGCCCAACACTGCGCTTGCAGCAATGCGGTTTGCCAAAGTTGATGGCACTCGAGTTGTTCAAGCCATTCGTGATGAAGCGCTTGGTTGATCAGCAGCTTGCACAAAACATTAAGAGTGCAAAGCGCATGGTTGAGCGTCGTAGGCCACAGGTGTGGGACGTGCTTGAAGACGTCATTAAGGAACACCCAGTTCTGTTGAACCGTGCTCCTACGTTGCACCGCTTGGGTATTCAGGCATTCGAACCATTGCTCGTAGAGGGCAAGGCAATTCAGTTGCACCCACTCGTATGTACAGCGTTTAACGCTGACTTCGACGGTGACCAGATGGCAGTTCACTTGCCATTGTCGGTTGAAGCACAAGCAGAAGCACGCGTGCTCATGCTCAGCGCAAACAACATTTTGTCGCCAGCTTCTGGTCGTCCAATTGTGACCCCACAGCAGGACTTGGTGATTGGTGGGTATTACCTCACCGATCAGCGCGATGGCGCAAAGGGCGAAGGCCATGTGTACCGCCAGTTGTACGAAGTAGTTCGTGCACTTGACAGTGGTGACGTTGCTCTTCACGCCAAGATCAAAATCGCTGAGCGCGACGATAACGGCAAGCAGATCTACGTGGACACCACGCCAGGTCGTTTGTTGTTCGAAGAGCGTTTGCCAGCCGGCTTCGTGAAGAAGTTTGGACACATCAACGACACACTTCGCAAGCGCGAATTCGGTGTGATCGTGGAGCGTTTGAGCGATCACTTCACTAAGTCCGAAATTGCTTTGGCACTCGATGGCATTAAAGACTTGTGCTACCGCTATGCAACGCAGTCTGGTCTCACCGTTTCAGTTGATGACGTAAAGACTCCAAAGGCAAAGCGTGCCATCTTGGATGACTACGAAAAGCAAGCCGAGAAGGTGGAGCAGCAGTTCCGTCGCGGAATCATCACCGACGGCGAGCGCCGTCAGCAAGAAGTTCGCATTTGGACAGACGCAACAGCAGACGTTCAAAAGGCAATGGAAACTGAGTTCAAGGCTCTGAAGTACAACCCAGTCGACATGATGATCGGCTCTGGTGCTCGTGGAAACATGACCCAGATGCGTCAGATCGCAGGTATGCGCGGACTCGTAGCCAACCCTCGTGGTGACATGATTCCTCGTCCAATTAAGAGCAACTTCCGTGAAGGCTTGGAAACACTTGAGTACTTCATTGCTACTCCAGGTGCTCGTAAGGGCCTCGTGGACACTGCTCTTCGTACCGCCGACTCGGGTTACCTCACACGTCGTTTGCACGACGTTGCACAGGAACTCATTGTTCGTGAAGACGATTGCGGAACCACACTTGGCGTGTGGGTAGACAACGTTCAGAAAGACACTGCAAACACTCGCGCATACTTGGAAACCAAGTTGTTCGGTCGTGCATTGTTGAACGAAGTTGAACTCAGCGATGGTCGTGTGTTGCCGAAGAACACCATTTTGGGTGACGATGATGTCGACGCACTTCGCGACGATGCCAAGGTCAACCGCGTCCGTGTTCGTTCAGTGCTTACTTGCGATGCCGAAGTTGGTGTGTGCAAGTTCTGTTACGGACGTTCACTCGCAACTGGTCAGTCCATTGAGTTGGGCGAAGCAGTTGGTGTAATCGCAGCGCAGTCAATTGGTGAACCGGGAACTCAGCTCACCATGCGTACCTTCCACACTGGTGGTGTTGCAGGAAAAGACATCGCCGGCGGTTTGCCACGCGTTGTTGAACTCTTCGAAGCACGTAACCCGCGCGGTTCAGCACGTTTGGCTCGCGCAACTGGTGTTGTGCGCATTCTTGAAGACGAAGGCAAGGGAATTCCAATCCATGTCATCGACGACCAAGGTGTTGAACACGAAATCATCTTGCCAACGGGTAGCCGTCCAATCGTGAAAGATGGACAAGACATCACCGCTGGCGATCGCGTCACCGAAGGCCCACTTGATCCGAAAGAACTCATGGAGATCAAGGGACCACGTGAAACACAGGTGTACCTCGTAGAAGAAGTACAGAAGGTGTACCGCGACCAAGGTGTATCGATCCACGACAAGCACATCGAATTGATTGTTCGTCAGATGACCCGCCGCGTAGGCGTTCAGGAACCTGGTGACACTGTCTTCTTGCCAGGCGAGCGTGCCGATGCCAAGGTCTTCCGTGACACCAACCGTTCAATGGTTGAACAGGGCAAGCGTCCAGCCGAAGGTCGCCCAGAACTTATGGGTATCACCAAGGCATCGTTGGCAACTGAGTCATGGCTGTCCGCCGCATCGTTCCAAGAGACCACCCGCGTTCTCACCGAAGCCGCAATTGACGGCAAGGGTGACAACTTGGTCGGTCTGAAGGAAAACATCATCATCGGTAAGTTGATCCCAGCCGGCTCCGGTATGGACCGCTACAACATGTTCGACGTAAGTGCCCCGGACTATGTCCCAATGGCCTACTACTCGAGCGATGATGAAGAAGATCCAGCAGCATTCTTGGCCGGTCTCCACGGAACCTATATTTCCGAGGATTCACAAGGATCTGCCGAACAGGCTCAATAATTCGCACCCCGAAAGGGGAGCACCATCTAGCGGTTTGCAGGTTGCCGTATGGCGACCTGCAACCGTAGGATTTTCAGTCCGTTGTCTCGCGCTTTGGCTTGTCCAGTGCGCTTGATTCCACAAGTACGAAAGCAACAGTAAAGGTAAACGCGTGCCCACTATTCAGCAGCTGATTCGACAAGGTCGTAGCACCAAGTCGACAAAAACCAAGACCCCGGCGCTCAAGGGATCACCACAGCGACGTGGAGTATGCACACGCGTATTCACCACAACGCCTAAGAAGCCAAACTCGGCTTTGCGCAAGGTAGCTCGTGTTCGTTTGACCAGCGGTGTTGAAATCACTGCGTACATTCCTGGTGAAGGACACAACTTGCAAGAGCACTCCATCGTGTTGGTTCGCGGTGGTCGTGTGCGTGACTTGCCAGGTGTTCGTTACAAAGTTATTCGCGGCGCACTCGATGCTGCCGGCGTTAAAGATCGTAAGCAAGCCCGTAGCCGTTACGGCGCAAAGAAGAAATAGGTACATCACATGTCACGTAAAGGTCCAGCAACTCGCCGCGAGATGGTTCCAGATCCGGTTTATCGTTCATTGCTCATTACTCAAGTTGTCAACAAAGTGATGTTGCACGGCAAGAAGAGCACCGCTGAATCAATCGTGTACGAAGCGATGAAGGCAATTGAAATCAAGACAGGTAGCGAGCCATTGTCAACCGTGAAGCGCGCAATTGACAACGTGAAGCCACCACTTGAAGTTCGCAGCCGTCGCGTTGGTGGTGCTACGTACCAAGTTCCAGTAGAAGTTCGCCCACGCCGTGCAACAACTCTTGCCATTCGTTGGTTGGTAGACAATGCACGTAGCCGTCGCGAAAAGACCATGGCCGAGTGCCTGTCCGCAGAATTGCTTGATGCATCAAATGGTTTGGGTGCATCAATGAAGAAGCGTGATGACATGCAAAAGATGGCCGAGTCGAATAAGGCGTTTGCTCACTACCGCTGGTAGTCAGCCCGAAGTCTGAGGAAGAACCCCCATGTCACGTGATTTTCCATTGAACATGTACCGCAATATCGGCATCATGGCCCACATCGATGCTGGTAAGACGACAACAACAGAGCGCATTCTGTACTACACCGGAAAGACATACAAGATCGGTGAAGTGCACGAAGGTGGAGCCGTAATGGACCACATGGTGCAGGAACAAGAGCGTGGTATCACCATCACCTCAGCTGCAACCACTGCGTTCTGGCGCGATCATCGCATCAACATCATTGACACACCTGGTCACGTGGACTTCACGGTTGAAGTAGAGCGTTCATTGCGCGTACTCGACGGTGCAGTTGCCGTGTTCGACTCGGTTGCTGGTGTAGAGCCACAGACGGAAACCGTGTGGCGCCAAGCAAACAAGTACAAAGTTCCTCGTATGTGCTTCATCAACAAGATGGACCGCACCGGCGCAAACTTCTATCGCACCCTCGACATGATCAAGGATCGTTTGCAGGCAGTTCCTGCCGTTTTGCAACTTCCTTATGGTGGCGAGTCCGAATTCAAGGGCCTCATCGACATCGTAAAGATGAAGGCAGTTGTCTGGGACGGCGACGAAAAAGATTCAAAGTATTCAGACGTCGACATTCCTGCTGAGTACCTCGATAAGGCAAAGCAATACCGTGCCGATTTGCTCGACATTGTTGCCAGCGAAGACGAAGTGCTTATGGAGAAATACCTTGAAGAAGGAGATCTTGGCGAAGCTGAATTACGCGCCGGTATCCGCAAGGGAACTCTTGCATTCTCATTCGTTCCAATTTTGTGCGGTTCAGCATTTAAGAACAAGGGTGTACAGCAGATGCTCGACGCCGTTGTTGATTACATGCCAAGCCCGCTCGACATTCCAGACACCGAAGGCGTTAAGCCAGACAGTGATGAAGTGTTGACTCGTAAGCCAGACGACGCAGCGCCGTTCTCGGCTCTTGCATTCAAAATCGTTGCTGACCCATTCGGTCGTCTTACGTACTTCCGTGTGTACTCAGGAAAAATTTCG
>JBJOOQ010000046.1:0-15488 GCA_046051205.1 Actinomycetota bacterium | reverse complement strand
GTGCGCAGCATGATGGCAGAAGCCGAGCAATCGCTCGACCGTATTCAAGCAATGCGCAAGTAACAATTTCTGCATGGGAGTACTTCGCTCAAACGCCAGTGTGCGCAATTTGTTCATTGCCGAAAACATTTCGGTTATGGGCGACTACTTCACCTACGTCGCCCTCGTTGGATTGATTAAAGAAGCAACCGACTCAACCTTTTTGGTATCCCTGGTGTACGCCGCTTACGTTCTTCCGTCATTCTTTTTCTCCCCTATTGCGGGACCAATCGTGGACAAATTTGATCGCCGCAAAATCATCATTCTCGTGTCCTCATTGCAGGCTTTGTGCGGAATTGGATTCCTCCTGTCAAATGCAGACCGCATTTGGCTTGCCCTTATTACACAAATAGTCATTTCATCTCTTGCCGTCATCACGCTTCCTGCGTTTGGCTCGGCAATTCCCAACCTCACGCGTAACGAAGAAGAACTCCGCCAAGCAAATGCATTATTTGGCTCCAGCTGGGGTGCTTCAGTATTCATTGGCTCGGCAATTGGTGGGTTGTTTGCAGCAACCTTTGGCAGAACCGCAACATTTGTTGCCGATATTGCCACCTTTGTGCTGTGCGCTGCTCTTGTGGCCTTAATCAAGGTTCCATTGCAAGAGAGAAATACACATGCTGTACGCGAGCCCATTCGGCCAATTGCCGACATGCGTGAGGCGTTCCATTACGCCAAAGAAAACAGCGTGATTTTTGCACTCATGGCTTCAAAAACCACACAGGCAGTTGGTGCTGGCGCAGTTGGCCAGCTTGCGGTGCTGGCAATTGATGCATTCAACACTGGCGACGGAGGAAGCGGCCTGCTTCTTGCCGCGCGAGGATTTGGTGCAGCAATTGGACCCTTCATCTTCATGAGATTTGTACGCAACAACATGCCTCGAATGTTGCTGTTGGTTGGTGTCGGTGGATTGATCTGGAGTTCTTTTTATCTCGCTGCATCAGCAAGCCCAATGTTGTGGATGGCTGTCATTGCTATTGGTGCAGCACACATTGGTGGTGGCGCAATCTGGACAATGGCAAGTTACGGCTTACAGATCAGTACACCTGACTACATTCGCGGCCGCGTGTTAGCGGGCGACATGGGCTTTGCCATGTTGGTCACCGGGCTCAGCAGCATTGGCACAGGAATACTTGGCGAGATCTTCCCTATTCGCATTGCCATCGCCATCGTTGCGGGTATTTCAGGAATTGCTTCCTGTTGTTACCTGATCGGGTCTATGGGTTTGCGTCGGCGTCTGCGCAACGAGATGCAGCTTCAATCAGCCTGACCGCACGAGGGTCAGTAAACATCGAATCTTTCATGCGATTCATGATGTAACTGAAGCTCATTTGTCGGTTTGGGTCTGCGAACGATACCGATCCACCAGCACCAGCGTGGCCATAACTACCCGGTGCATCGAAAGCCAACTTTTCACTCGGAGTTACGAAGCCCATTGCGAACGTTCGTTGCGTTTGCAAACACAAATCCACTTCACCATCTTTGGTTTGTTGCACGGTCATTTTGTTACGCGTGTCGTCGTTGAGTAAACGAACTGCACCATGAGGTGATTGCGTTTCAGTAAACGTTGCCGAATACATGGCGGCCAAGCTACGTGCGTTTGCAATGCCGTTTGCACCAGGAACTTCTGCTGCATGTAAGTCCTGGCGATTGAATCCGCCTTTTACATTCAGTGCCCCGTTCACCGTAAGTGCACTAGCTAAATATTTGTTAGGTAACTGCACTGGTGCGGCAGGTGTTGACGGCGCATCGGTTGCACTGCGTGGCCAGCCAACATTGATTGGCGATACTCGCGGCTCATGGTGCTCGGGAAGACCAACATAAATTTCGCCACCAAGTGGGTTGGAGATTTCTTCGGCAATAAAGCGACCGATGTTTCGGCCATCTACGCGACGCACTAACTCGCCTGCCAGCCAGCCGAAAGTGACGGCGTGATAACCATGCATTGAACCAACGGGAAACAATGGCGGGGTGTCGGCAAGACGCGCCACCATGGTGTTCCAATCGAGCACTTCTTCGTACGACAATTCGCCCTCAACGGTGTACAAACCGGCCTGGTGCGACAGCAATTGAGCAACAGTTACGTGCCCTTTTCCATGTGCGGCGAACTCTGGCCAGAACAGCGAAACGGGCTCTTCGTATGACAACAGGCCTCGCTCCACACACATAGCAACGGCCGTTGCCACTACCCCCTTCGTGGTGCTGAACACCAACTGCAAGGTGTCAAGTGTGTACGGCTTCGTTGCTTCCTTGTCGAAATAACCACCAGCAATATCGACAACACATTTACCTTTGTGAAACACCGACACGCCTGCGCCAATGTCTTCTCGACTGTCAATATTGTGCGCAAAGGCTTCAGCAACACCCGACCATCCGTCAGCAACGAAGCCTTCGTATGACACGACTACTTAACGTCGTCCATGAGGCTGCGCAGCAATTCCACTTGCTGGACGGCGTCTGGGCCGATGGGGTTTACCGAAATAACCGTGACACCGGCTTCCTTGAATGCGGCAAGTCGTTCTTTTACGAAATTCTTTGGACCAACAAGGTGTGAGTTGAGCAACCAATCTGCAGGAATTTTTGCAGCAGCTTCTTGCTTCTTGCCATCGAGGTACAAGTCCTGAATTTCAACGGCTTCCTGTTCATAACCGTACGACTTACAAATGTCGTTGTAGAAGTTCTTTCCACGAGCACCCATTCCACCCACATACAACGCGGTACTTGGTCGAGCGAAGTCCAACACTTTTTGCTGGTCTTCGCCAGTGAGCGACTCGTCTATGGCCAACATGCCGCCTGCCGAAATATCCATCGGTGGGCGCGATGCATCGCGCTTGGCATAACCAGCCTTCAGCGCATCGCCCCACACGTTCTTAAATTTTTCTGGATAGAAGAAAATTGGCATCCAACCATCGGCGATTTCTGCAGTTGCTTCAACGCTCTTGCCCATGAGGCTTGCCCACCAAATTGGAATCTCGTTGCGAACAGGGTGGTTGATGAGTTTCAATGCTTTGCCAAGACCGGTTCCCTGTCCTGCAGGCAACGGAACTTCAACCGTTTTACCCTGATATGACAAAGGCTTTTCGCGCTTCCACACTTCGCGACAAATGTCGATGTATTCCTTGGTACGTTGCAGCGGCTTTTCATACGGCATGCCATGGAAACCTTCAATGACTTGTGCGCCCGATGCGCCAAGGCCAAGCACGAAACGACCATTGCTCACGTAGTCGCAACCTGCTGCCGTCATGGCAACAAGCGCTGGCGTACGTGAATACACGTTGATAATGCCGGTACCAATTTCTATTTTGTTGGTGACAGCAGCAAGATAACCAATTTGTGAAATGGCATCGTACGAATACGCCTCTGCTACCCACACCATGTCGAGACCAACTTTTTCAAGCTCGACAACTTGCTTTGCCGATGACTGAAAGTCGGAGATGTAGTTGATCATCATGGAAAGTTTCATGATGACGAGACTAGATGGGGCTCAGTTAACTTTGCGAGTTCGACCTTCCCAGTACGGAGCACGCAAGTCTTTTTTCAGGATCTTTCCACTTGGGTTACGCGGCAAGGCGTCTACCCAGGTGACCGACTTTGGACACTTAAACCCTGCAAGGCGTTCCTTGGCAAAGGACATGATGTCGTCTTCGGTGACCGCAACATCGGGCTTACGAACCACGATGGCCATTGGCACTTCGCCCCACTTCTCGTCGGGCACACCAATGACTGCCACGTCAGCAATTGCCGGGTGACCCATGAGCGCGTTTTCTACTTCGGCTGGGTAAACGTTTTCGCCGCCCGAGACAATCATGTCTTTCACTCGGTCGAAGATGTACACATACCCTTCCTCGTCAAGGTACGCAGCGTCACCAGTTTTAAACCAACCATCTGAGGTAATGGACTTCGACGTTTCTTCTGGCATGTTCCAGTAGCCCTTCATGATCTGGCCACCCTTTACCCAAATTTCGCCAACATCGCCAACGGGAACATCGTTTCCTGTGTCGGCATCAACAACGCGCAACAACATTCCAGGAACGATCTTTCCGCATGAACGAAGTAGCTTGCGCTTTGGCCCGGTGAGGTCGTGATCTTCTGGCATGAGAATGGTGGTTGCACCGGTTGTTTCGGTGAGGCCATACACCTGCATGAAGTTGGTCTTGAACGTATTGATTGATGCAGACAGCACTTCTTCTGAAATTGGTGATGCACCATAAGCAATGAGTTCGAGGCTGGTGTAGTCGGCTTTGTCCACTTCGGGAACCATGAGCATGAACTGCAACAACACCGGCACCATGAATCCGTGCGTAATGCGATGCTTACCAATGATCGTTACCAACTCGGCTGGGTTGACGTCGCGGATGATGACCGACTTTGCGCCAAGTGCCATACCAGCAGTAGCCCAACCGCCACCACCAATGTGGAACAGCGGCATGGCTACCAAGTTCACGGTGCGATCGGTGAACTTCCAAATTTCTGCTGCGAACGGAATGAGTGCAAAGAAGTTGTTGTTCGTGAGCATGACGCCCTTAGGACGGCCCGTCGTACCGCTTGAGTACAACTGAAACGCCACATCTTCAGGTGCAGACTCAGTGCCCGGATCGGTCTTTGCACCGCTGTTTGAGAATTCTTCGTACGAAGGAAACTTGGCGTGGCCACCAATAACGATGATGGTCTTCGCATTTGGAATGTCGCCCGCAATTGCGTCAAGAACAGGAACAAAATCTGGTCCAACAATGAGCACCTTGGCATGCGAGTCATTGACGATGTACGCAACTTCTGGCGCAGCTAGTCGCCAGTTGATGTCAACACTGACTGCATTCAACAAACCACATGCATAAAACACTTCGAAGTGGTCGATGCCGTTTTTATCTAAGAACGCAACGCGATCTTGTGGTCCAACTCCTGCTGCCTTCAGAGCATTGGCAACCATGCACGAGCGCTCGTACAACTGACCCCATGTTTGTGTGCGATCACCCTGAATAAGCGCAATGTTGGTTGGTTGGTTTGCTGCGTGCGTGCGCACGATTCCTGCGATGTTTGAAATGTTGTTCCCCATCTCGCAGAAACTAGTCTTGGCACGAAACCAATACAAGAGCGGGGTCGCAAATATATGAGCACGGCAGAACTTGGATATGACGGAAAAGTAGCCATCATTACGGGAGCGGGTGGTGGCCTTGGGCGCCAACACGCCCTCTTAATGGCTTCCCGCGGGGCACTTGTGGTGGTCAATGACCTGGGTGGCGCAGTGGATGGCAGCGGCAGCGACAAAGGCGCCGCTCAAAAAGTGGTGGATGAAATTGTGGCCCTTGGCGGCGAAGCCGTTGCCGACACCAACAGCGTGTCGACCCCAGAAGGTGGCGCCGCGATTGTTGCTGGTGCAGTGAAAGCGTTTGGTCGCGTCGACATCGTGATTAACAACGCCGGAATTTTGCGCGACAAGAGCTTCCACAACATGGACCCATCGCTGATGAACCCCGTATTCGACGTGCACTTGAAAGGTGCATTCCACGTCACGCAGCCAGCATTCGTGTTAATGCGCGAACAGGGCTACGGACGCATTGTTTCAACATCGTCAGCTGCAGGAATCTTTGGCAACTTTGGCCAAGCAAATTACGGCGCAGCGAAAATGGGACTTGTTGGTTTTACGCGCGTGCTTGCAGTTGAAGGGGCAAAGTACAACATCAAGGCAAACGCCATTGCCCCACTTGCACTTACTCGCATGACCGAAGCATTGTTTAGCGGTGCCATGGCAGAAAAATTGCTACCCGAAAAAATTTCGCCAATCGTGGCGTACCTTGCACACGAAGACTGCCCAGTGAGTGGTGAGGTGTACAGCGTTGGTGGTGGCCGTGTTGCACGCGTGTTCATTGCCGAGACCGAGGGTTACCACAACCCAAATCTCACTATGGAAGATGTGCGCGACAACTTCACTCAAATTCGTAGTGAAGAGGGATACAAAGTTCCTGCCAACATCGGTGAAGAAACATCGATGTTCCTTCCGTACTTGAAGTAACTCGCACATAACGCTGTGAACACCATTCACGTTGCATCAAGCGATGGCGTGGATGTTCCCGTGTACGACTACGCGCCAGGTTCAACACGTAGAAGTGTGTTGTTTTCGCATGCCACCGGGTTTCACGGTCGTTGCTTCAACAGCACCGCCGCATTACTTGCAGGTAGCGCGCACTGTTACTCGTTCGACTACCGCGGTTACGGAGACGCAACACTTCCCCACGATTGGAAAGTGACATGGGGCGGTTACGGCGATGATGCACAAACCGTTGCGCAATACGTCGCGAACCAGAGCGGGCCTTCAATTGCATTTGGCCACAGCATGGGTGGTGCTGCATTAGTCATGGCTGCATTGCGTCAGCCCGAATTATTTCGCGCACTAGTGCTGTTTGAGCCAATCATTTTTCCGCCGATCACTCGCGAATCCGGCAACGCTGGCGCACCAAGCCCGCTTTCCGAAGGTGCACGCAGGCGACGCTCAACATTTGCGTCATTTGACGAAGCGATTGCCAATTACTCATCGAAGCCACCGCTGAATGTGTTCCAACCAGAGGTATTGAGCGACTATGTGCGCTTTGGCTTCAACATCAATGCAGACTCAACCGTTTCACTGAAGTGCCAACCAGAACACGAAGCACGAACCTATGAGTCGGGTGCGTTACATGAGACATGGAACGACTTGGCAAAACTGCGCATGCCCGTGTGGATAGTTTCTGGCCAGATGATTCCGATGTCCCCTGCCGCGTTTGCCAAACCACTTGCTGATGCAATTCCGGGCAGCACATTTGTGCAATGGGACGACCTTGGCCACTTTGGACCAATGCAAGACCCGCAGCGAATCGCTCAACTCATTACCTCAATAGAAACGACACTCTCATGACCGCATGGCCTATCCCCGAAGCACTCTCGCCATCGAGCACCAGCACGTTTCAAGACTGCCCACTGAAGTTTCGCTTTCAAAACATTCAGAAACTCCCACAACCACCAAGCGTTGCTGCAGTAAAAGGCAACGTGGTGCACCGCGCACTTGAGTTGCTGTTTGGTCTTGAACCAGAACAACGAACAGAAGAAGCTGCGCTTGCGTTCGCACAAACGGCGCGTGCTGAATTTGAGCCAACGTACGACATCACAGGGCTGAACCTAAATGCAAAACAACTTGATGATTTCTGGAAAGACTGCGACTCGTTAGTGAAGAGCTACCTGCGCATGGAAGACCCAAAGAGTGTGAATGTGGTTGACCTTGAACTGTGGGTGCAGGCACCAGTTACCAATTTTGGATTACGCGGGTTTGTGGACCGCATTGAGCGCGACGCCGAAGGCAGCCTCGTCATTAGCGACTATAAAACCGGCAAAGCACCTCGCGAACAAGATGTAGACGCAAAGATGCAACAGCTGCACATGTATGCCTACATGTTGCGCGAAATGCGTGGCGAAGCACCAGCAAAAGTAAGTCTCATGTTCGTGAAAGACGGCATTCGTCACACGCGTGCAGTGACCGAACAAACCATGAAGTTTGTTGTGACCAAAACCTCGGCGCTGTTTAAGACCATTTCCAATGCATGCACCACCGGCAACTTCCCAACGAAGAAAAGCGCGCTGTGCAACTACTGCTCGTTTAAGGATTGGTGCCCAGAGTTTGGTGGAAATCCTGACGATGCCGAAGTTGGCGCTGCGGTGAAATATCCTCGTCCTGCCGCATGACTTTTGATCCAACCGCCCGATTCGAAAAATTCGACAACAAGGTAGACAGCGCACTCGAACACATTCGCGACTACAAATTTGTCAAAGTTGTTTTCAGCATTGCCAGCGCAGTTGGCGACTTCGGAATTTTGTGGCACATCATTGGATTACTGCGAGCCATTGGCAGTGTTGACCGCTTTCAACAAGCGCTGGTGTTCTCCACCATGATCGGCATTGAAAGCTTGTTGTTGAATCAGGGCATAAAGCGCTTGTTCCGTCGCAGTCGCCCAACTACCAGCGGGGACGAGCGGTTTGCGTTGCGCACACCGCGCACATCTAGTTTTCCAAGCGGTCACTCATCGTCGGCATTCTTTTCTGCCCTTGTGCTTACCTATTTCTTCACCTGGCCATGGGTAGTGCTGTTCTATGTGTTTGCGATGATTATCGCCATTAGCCGCGTAGGTGTTCGCATTCACCATGCCAGCGATGTTGTTGGTGGCGCCATTGTGGGAAGCCTGATGGGCGTTGTGGGCTTGGTGTTTTTAAACGCTATACATCTCATATGACCTCGTCTCCCACGTTTGCCCTGACCTACGACTATCGCTGCCCATACGGCCGCATCGTGCACGACCACGTGGCTACTGCTTTGAAAGCGGGAGCACCATGGACCGTGAAATTCACTCCGTTTTGCTTAGGACAAGCACACGTTGAAGAAGGTCAAACCGATATTTGGGATCGCCCCCAAGACGACACCGGAATTCTTGCGCTGCAAGCCTCAATCGCCGTGCGCGACACGCAGGCCGACAAGTTTTTGAATATGCATCATGCGCTGTACGAATATCGCCACACGCAAAACGGAAACTTGCGTGATCGCGCGCCATTGAGCGAAGTGATTGCAGAACACGGCGTAGATATAGATGCAATGTGGGCAGAAGTAGACAGCGGTCGTCCGCTTGCCACCATTAAAGAAGAACACACGGCCTACGGCCGCACGCATTCGGTGTGGGGTGTACCTACATTCATCGTTGGTAGCAAGGCCGTGTTTGTTCGATTGCTTGATCGCCCAATAGGTGACGCAAAACTTGCAACAACAACAGTTGATCGCATTCTCGAAAACATTGAATGGGACTCCCTAAACGAGTTCAAGCACACGTCGGTACCTCGATGAACCACGACATGCCTCGCTTTGAAGATCGCATGAGCGATGCCGAGGCATTGATGTGGAGAGCAGAAAAAGATCCGTTCCTCACTTCCACGTTTGCCAACATCACCATTCTTGATCGCGCACCAAACTTCGATGCACTCGTTGCACGAATGGATCGCGCCTCGCGAATCATCCCGCGACTACGCCAACGCGTGCAACCAGCACCTGCATCACTTGGTCCACCGCGTTGGGTAACTGACACCGAATTCAACATTGCACACCACGTTCGACGCATGGCAGTACCTGCGCCAGGAACCATGCGTCAGTTGCTCGATCTTGCAACCTTGCTTGTTGCCGACGCATTCGACCGCACTCGCCCACTGTGGCAGTTCACGGTGATTGATGGTCTTGAGGGTGGCAAGTCGGCCATCATTCAAAAGCTGCACCACACCATTACCGATGGTCAAGGTGGCGTCGCACTGTCGATGCAGTTTCTTGACCTTGAGCGCGAAGCAAATCCACCACCACCACTTGACCCGTCACTGTTTAGTGAACCCGAGCCAAGCACCACATCTGCTTCCGATTTATTGAATTCATCGTTTCAAGACGTGATGCGCGCACCGCTTGGTGCATTGCGCCAAGTTCGCGAGTTGTTGCAAGACCCAACACAATTGCCTGCACTTGGCACTCAGGCTGCAGCAACTGTGCGTGGATTGCTGAATGAATTGAACAGTGTTGACCCGGCGCGCTCGCCACTGTGGACACAGCGTTCATTGCAACGTCAAACAGAAACACTGCGCGCGCCGTCACCGCAAACTTGGTGTGCCAGTGGAATCGTTGCGCACCAGCATGGCAATCAGCACTCGCAACGAAGACTCCGGTGCAAACGCATTCACGTTGGTACGCATGTTGGTGCCAACTAGTGACATGCCGATTACCGAACGCTTTGCGGCCATTAACGAACTGGTCAATTCGGCACGCGAAGGTTCGAAGAACGCTCAGCTCGACACACTGGCAACGGCGTCCAGCCTGTTGCCGACGTCGGTGCTCACACGTATTGCACGCACCCAAAGCCAAACCGTCGACTTCGCCACATCTAACGTGCGCGCCGCCGGTATTCCGCTGTACATCAGTGGTGCGCTGATTCTTGAGAACTACCCGCTTGGGCCACTCGGCGGTGTTGCCTTCAACCTGACCATGCTCAGCTACAACGGCAGCCTGGACATGGGACTGAATGTTGACAGCGAAGCGGTTGCATACCCCGTGTTGTTGAAACAATGCATCGAACAGTCGATGCAACAACTGGCAGATTACGCGCCAAAGAATTTGGCTACATCGAAAGAACAATCACGCGGCGACAATGCGCCTACGAAGCGACGACGCTTCAGGCTTGCGTGGTGGAAGCGTTCGCAGTAAGCAAGACGCGAACGTCGAGCAGAAGGTCTGCTACTTCCTCGGTTGATACCAATTCACGGTTGAGCATTTTGGCGAGCGCCTCGTCGATGACGGTGAGTGCTTCGGTGATTACTGCTGCTTCGCGGGCTTCGGTCATGTCCTTGACCATACCCGACCGGTGCTACGAAGACATGACTCTGTGCATAACATCACAGCATGGAATTACGGGGAAAAGTAACAGTCGTCACAGGCGCAGCCGGCGGAATTGGCAAGGCTTTAGCCGAACGCTTTCATGCCGAGGGAGCCAGCGTGGTGCTGGCCGATCGCGACGCTGCGCCACTTGATTCCACCGTTGCAAAACTGAACGCCACTCGCCCAAACAGCGCATTTGCCGTTGCCGCAAATTTGGGAACTGAACAAGCGAACGCAGACCTGGTTCGTGCGTCCATTGAGAAGTTTGGACAGATTGATTTGTTTTTCGCAAACGCCGGCGTTGGACTTGGCAGCGATTTGTCAACTAGCGAACAAGATTGGGACACTGCATTCGATATCAACTTCAATGCGCATCGTTGGGCCGCGAAATACTTGTTGCCCGATTGGCTTGCACGTGGCGAAGGATATTTCTGCAGCACCGCATCGGCTGCTGGGCTGCTTTCGCAAATTGGTTCTGCCCCGTACACCGTGACGAAACACGCTGCAGTGGCATTCGCCGAATGGATGTCCATTACCTACGGCGGCCGCGGAGTTTTGGTGAGTTGCCTCTGCCCACAGGGTGTAAACACCAACATGTTGAAAGGCGCAGACAACAGCAACGACGGCCCTTCGGGCAATGTGGTTCGTGTTGCTGGTGGCGTGCTTGAGCCTGAAGAAGTTGCGCAAGCTTGTGTTGACACCATTCGCGCAGAAACGTTTTTAGTGTTGCCTCACCCAGAGGTTGCGCAATACATGGCGCTGAAAGCAACTGAGCGCGATCGTTGGCTTGCCGGAATGCGCAAGCTCCAAAAGCGCGTACTTGGCGTTTAGCGAAACTCGGGCAACAACGTGGCGAGTTCGCGCCACTGCGTTGATGGCAATTCAATCAAACCTTCGGTAAGCACCTGCACCGAAACGTGTGATGCACCAGCGTCAAGATGTTCTTTGATGCGACCACGAACCGTGTCGAGTGTTCCCCATGCACAAATTGCGTCGACCAACTTGTCGCTTTGGTTCTTAATGTCGTCTTCGGTGAAACCTTCGCGCAACAAGTTGTTGGCATAGTTCGGCAAGCGCGTATAGGTGCCCATGTAGCTGCGAGCAATTGCGCGTGCCTTAGTTGGATCGGTTTCCAAAATGACTGCTTGTTCTGGCGCAAGTGTTGGGCCGCTACCCAAAATTTCGCGAGCAACTGCAGTGTGCTTCGGCGTAGTGAAATATGGGTGCGCACCGTCGGCACGCTCGCCTGCCAACTTCAACATTTTTGGACCAAGCGCGGCCAACACGCGATGCAATGGTGTGGTTGGCTCTGCAGCCACAAACATTCCCTTGTCCATTACATCTAAGTATTCGACCATTGCCGAATACGGCTTCACGTAAGCAGTTTTGTGCAACGACTTCACCATGTTGCCGTGACTTGCGCCAATGCCCAAAAGAAAACGATCGGGAAATGCAGAGGTCAGCGTTTTTTGGCCAGCCTGCATGGTGGATGCAGTGCGCGCATACATGGAGGCAATGCCCGTTCCCACAATGAGCTTCTTTGTTGCCGACAACAAAATTCCAGCGTGTGCAAATGGTTCGCGACCAACCGCTTCTGGGATCCACACCGTTTTGAAACCCAACTCTTCAAGTTCTTGCACGGCTTCACATGACTTGGCCATTGGTTGGCCATCGAGTGTCCATGTCCAAATGCCAATTTTTCCAAGTTCCAAAGGTGTGGTCATGTCATTACTGTAATTCACACATCTATGCGTATGCACCGCTCTGGCCATCTACTCCTGTTACTCCTGTTCACGTACGCATTACTGCTCTCAAGTTGCAGTAACGAATCACTCTCCACTTCACCCAACTCGGCAACAGTGAAAGAAGTTGTTGATGGCGACACGATTGATATTGCAATAGGTGGAAAAACTGAACGTGTTCGCCTAATTGGCATAAATACACCAGAAACCAAACATCCCACAAAAGGCGTGGAGTGCTTTGGACCAGAAGCCAGCGCGTATACCGAACAGTTGCTGCCCGAAGGAACAGCGCTACGAGTGGAACGCGATGTTGAAGCACGCGACAAATACGGCCGATTACTGCTGTACGTATACATCGCCAACAGCAACGTGTTCGTGAACTTGGACTTGGTGATGAACGGTTATGCGCGCCCCATGGTGTTCGAACCCAACACCGCCCACATGGCCGACTTTGCCCAAGCCGCTACGCAAGCAGAGTTGCGCAACGTGGGTTTATGGCAGGCCTGTCGCTAGTAGCGTTTATGCGATGAGCACGCCATCACTTGCTGAACGACTTGGCCATCGCGCCGACGCGAAGTTAGTGATTTTGAGTTGCGACGACCTTGGCGCATTTCATGCAGCCAACGTTGGTGTGTACGACGCACTGCGCAAAGGCTCGGCAACATGTGCATCGCTGATGGTTCCTGCTCCGTGGGCCAAACACGCAGTCATGAATTACAACGGCGACGACATTGGCGTGCATCTCACCGTAAACAGCGAACACGAGATGTATCGCTGGGGACCACTTACTTATGCACCGTCGCTGCAGTCTGGTGAAGGTGGATTTCCGCGCACCATTGACGACCTCTGGGAACACGCAGACCCAGCAGAAGTGTTGCGCGAATGCCGTGCACAAATTGCACGTGCACTCGAATGGGGCATTGACGTAACGCACCTTGCACCACACCTCACCGCAATCACTTTGCGCCCCCAGTTTTTTGATGTGTACATCGAACTTGCTGTTGAGTTTCAATTGCCAGTGCGCTTGCCTTCAACGCTTACCGAAGCCCAAGCCGGCTTTCCTTTCCGCAAACTTGCTGCTGAAGAAGGCGTGCTCTTCCCCGATCACTTCGATCACGACTGGCGTGAAGGTAGCCGCGAGCGTGTGTTGAATTCGTTGCGCAACCTGCAACCAGGCGTTACCGAAATTCACGTGCAGCCATGCATTGACACACCAGAGATTCGCGCGTTGGGCGACATTGCAAACAGTTGGATTGACGATTACAACTTTGTTGTGAACGATGCTTCGCTAAAGCAAGCCATTACTGACAGCGGCGCAACGATGATTGGATATCGCGCACTACGCGATGCCATGCGTGCTCAATAGTTAACGCACTCCGCGAAACATATCGTCTTCGTACTCACCTGTTGCCAGCGGTGGCCTAGGCACTAACGATTTTGCCAACACCCAGTCTTCGTACGGATATGTTTCGGCAAGTTCGGCATCGCTCAGACCAAACCAAAACGGTTCGTTTTCATCAATTTGCGTGCGATGCGCGCGCAATGCACCGGAGCGCGCATACAAATAATCGCCAATCTGCAAACGAGTGGTTATGCGACTGTCGAGGTCGGGCCGTTCGAACCACGAATCGTCAAACGGCGATGAACCACGAAGTCGCAACAACGCTTCGTGAATTGCAGTGAGTCGCATACGCGACCATGCGGAGTAATACATCTTTAACGGTTGCCACGGCTCGCCTGCTTCGGGATACCACTCGTCGTCTGCTGCACGATCAAACGCAACAATGCTGATGTCATGCACCTTCACGTGGTCTGGGTGTGGATAGCCGCGCTGATCGTCGTTGTATGTAACCAATACATGCGGACGCTCGCGACGAATAATGCGCACCAACCGGCCCACTGCTTCGTCGAGGTCGGCCATGTGAAAACAATCAGGGTGATTATTTGCGGGGCTGTCCAACATTCCTGAATCGCGATAGCCAAGCATTTCAACATGATGAAAACCAATTACTTTTGCCGCTTGCTCCAACTCGGCTGGGCGAAGTTGTGCGAGCAACTGTTTTTCTGCTTCGCCTTCCAGCCCGTGAAAAGGTTGACCAGGTTCTTTCAATGACGGGTTTGCAACATCGCCTTCTTCGCCACCTGTGCAACACACCAACACCGTGCGTACGCCTTGCGCGCCATACATAGCCATGGTTGGCGCACCTTTTGACGCTTCGTCATCAGGGTGTGCGTGCACTGTCAGCACACACAGTTGTTCGTTGGGTCGCAACACGACATGCAGGTTAGTACTGCATGTCGTAGCCTTCATTTGTGACACGTTTTTCAAAGAAGTTGTTTGGCGCGGCAGCAATCCTTGGCTTGAGCACCCTGCTCCTCGCTTCGTGCTCGCGTGACGGACGCGAAATGAAGCCGCCAACCGCCGATCAAACTGAATCCATCGCGGTTGCCACCACCATTGCCGAATCAGTTGCACCAGTGCAGGAATTCACCATTGCGGCCCCATGGCAAGACGGAGCACCACTTGATGTGCAATTCACATGCGATGGATCGAGATTGTCGCCTAGTTTCAACCTTGCCGGCTTTCCCGAAGGCACCGTTACATGGGGGCTTTCCATCGTTGATCAAACAGCAGCAAATGCCGTGCATTGGGTGGCAGCCAATATTGACCCAGCCATAACTCAAGTAGATGCGGGAGTGGTGCCAGCAGGCGCTGTGCAGTCACTGAACCGAATAAACAAAGTTGGCTATGCCGCGCCATGCCCGAAAGCGGGCGAACCACACACCTACATCCTCACCGTGTATGCCCTTTCGCAACAGCTGGAAGTGACAGACGGAATGGACGCCGAGACCATGCTGACCTCGCTTGAAGCAGGGTCGCTCGGCATCACGTCAACCTCCTTTACCTTCACCCGATAAACCCCCAATTAGCCATATTGGTAAAGGGCAACCTGTCAAGATGGTGTCATTGACCAATCAGCCGCCTCCCTCCCAATAGGGGTATTTAAGACCGACATTGATGGTCGGTTGACGACGGCAAACGAAACCTTCCGCACCCTCGCACTCGGTGGTGCAAGTTTCACTCCAGGCGTTGCGCCGTGGGTGAACGCACAACCATCTGACCGCGCACTTGCTGAAGAAGCTTGGCAACGTTCGCGCGAAACCGGTTCTGCATTTGGCTTTGAATTCAAATTGTGGAAGCCAGACGGCGAAGTGTTCTGGCTCAACATTTCGACACAGCCGATTCTTGGCACACAAAAAGAAATCACTGGGTTTGTTGGCACCGC
>JBJOOQ010000045.1:0-13405 GCA_046051205.1 Actinomycetota bacterium | reverse complement strand
AAGTCGCTCGATGAGTTTGTAGGGCAGCGTGAACTAAAAGAGCATCTCGGAATTGTGCTTGAAGCCGCTCGTCGTCGAGGTCAAGCTGCTGACCACATTTTGTTGGCTGGTCCACCGGGGCTTGGTAAAACAACAATGGCGTCCATCGTTGCTTCGGAAATGAATGCACACATTCACATCACGTCTGGCCCAGCACTCGAACGCGCAGGCGACCTCGCCGCGATTCTGACGAAGCTCGAGCCAAACGATGTGCTGTTCATTGACGAAATCCATCGACTGTCACGAACTGTTGAAGAAATTTTGTATCCGGCAATGGAGGACTTCCAGATCGACATCGTTGTCGGCAAAGGTCCTGCAGCATCGTCTATTCGACTCACCCTTCCTCGGTTTACTCTGATTGGTGCCACCACCCGTACGGGAATGATCACCGGGCCACTACGTGACCGGTTCGGTCTCGTCGCTCGACTTGACTATTACGACGATGAAGAACTGCAGCGCATCGTTCGACGCGCAGCAGGAATCTTGGACGTAACGATTGACGATCAGGGTGCTGCAGAAATTGCACGTCGCTCACGAGGCACACCGCGTATTGCAAACCGATTGTTACGCCGGGTTCGTGACTTTGCGGAAGTCAGAGGCAATGGAAAAGTTGATAAGGCTTCAGCGCGTGAAGCATTATCGGTATTTGGAGTCGACGACCTTGGTTTAGACAAAGTTGACAGGGCAGTGCTCGGTGCAATTTGTAATCAATTCAATGGAGGACCGGTCGGGCTTTCCACCCTCGCCATCAGCGTCAGTGAACAAACTGAAACCATTGAAGACGTGTATGAACCGTTCCTCATTCAGCAGGGACTGATCGCTCGCACCCCCCGTGGTCGTGTGGCGATGCCGTCTGCCTGGACCCATTTGGGCCTAGTTCCTCCAGCGCAAGATCCGCATCTGTTTTCCTGATCTTCTCCCATTTTACGAAGTAAGTTTTTGATCTTGGATATCTCACACATTGACTACGAGTTACCTGAAGAACTCATTGCCCAAACACCGATAGAGCCACGCGACTCTGCACGTCTGCTCGTTGATTCACCGAATGGGCTTTTACATCGACACGTGAGTGACATTGTTGACTATCTGCAGCCAGGTGATGTTGTGGTGGTTAATCACACACGAGTACTGCCAGCGCGTTTGAAACTGAAACGTCGCACTGGCGGAGCAGTGGAGGTGCTCTTGCTTGAAGAGCGAGATGCAGAGCAGATGCAGTGGGAGGCTCTCGTTCGACCTGGTGGAAAGCTTTCTGTTGGCGAGGAACTCCTTGATGGTGCGGGTGCCGTCATGTTGCGAATTGGCGTACGTTCACAGGCTGGTGACACGTTCTTCGTGCATTTTGTTGCTGGCTCACACGACGAGGTCATGCGAAGAATTGTTGAAGTTGGAGAAATTCCTCTCCCTCCATACATCACGACAGCGTTGGCTGATCAGAATCGATACCAGACGGTGTTTTCGCATGATCAGAAGTCCTCCGCAGCACCTACTGCAGGCTTGCATTTCACGCCAGAGTTGCTCGCACGTATTCGCGAAGCGGGAGTTGACATTCGAGAAGTGGAATTGGTTGTTGGGCTTGACACCTTTCAGCCCATTTCCACGGAAAATCCCCTCGATCATGTAATTCACACCGAGTCGTATCGAGTGCCTGCGGAAACCTTCGATGCGTGTACGAGTGCGCGCGAACGAGGTGGACGAGTCATTGCCATTGGCACTACCGCAACACGAGCGTTGGAAAGCGCTGCAACATTTGGTGAATTGCAAGGTCGCACCAATCTCTTCATCACTCCCGGATATGAATGGAAAGTTGTCGACTTGATGTTGACCAATTTCCACATGCCGCGGACAACACTTCTTTTGATGGTCGAATCATTGATCGGTGTGAAGTGGCGAGAGATTTATTCCGAAGCGATTGCTCTGCGCTATCGCATGTTGTCGTTTGGTGATGCGATGCTGCTGTACCGTGGAACAAATGTTTCCAGTTGAATTCTCTGAAATTGCCCGCGATGGCGGTGCCCGAGCTGGAATAGCAACAACTCACAGAGGAACATATTCCACGCCGTGCTTTATGCCGGTTGGTACTCGTGGTGCAATCAAGTACCTCAGCGCATCTGATTACGAGCAGTTAGGCGCTCAGATTGTTTTGGGTAACACCTATCACTTGATGTTGCGTCCAGGTGCAGAGACGGTTGCGCATTTTGGTGGCTTAGGAGCATTCGCGGGGTGGGGCGGACTGACTCTTACTGACTCCGGTGGTTTTCAAGTGTTTTCTTTAGACCCAGATGTTGATGACGATGGAGTCACATTCAAATCAACCTATGACGGCTCAAAGCATCGGTTTACTCCCGAGTCGGCTGTTCATACGCAGCAACTTCTCGGCGCAGACATTCAAATGGTGCTCGATGTTTGTCCGCCGCTTCCATCTCCTTCGCACGTTGTTCGAACAGCGCTTGAACGAACTTCGGCATGGGCCATGCGCGCGAAGAATTCACACACGCGTGATGACCAATCGTTGTTTGGCATTGTTCAAGGAGGAATTGATACCAACATGCGCACAGAAAGCGCGCAGCGTACGGCAGAGTTGAATTTTGATGGTTACGGAATAGGTGGACTGTCTGTTGGCGAAACACGTGACGAAATGGTTCCCGCGTTGGCTGCAGCCATTGCGCATTTGCCGAGTAATCGGCCTCGCTATTTGATGGGAGTTGGAGACCCAGCATCTCTCGTCGAGGCCGTCAACCTTGGAGTGGATCAATTCGACTGTGTTTTGCAAACGCGTTTAGGTCGCCATGGCACAGCCCTTACTTCAACTGGTCGCGTTAATTTAAAGCGTGCCGAGTTTGTCTTGAGCGACGATCCAATTGACGCTCAATGTTCGTGCATGGTGTGCCGTCGACATTCTCGCGGTTACATCCGTCACCTTTTTCAAGTTTTACATCCGTCACCTTTTTCAAGTTGGAGAACCGACTGCATCGCGTCTGGTTTCGCTGCACAACGTGGCGTGGACGATTGAACTCATGAATCAGATGCGAAGGGCAATAGTCGATGGCTCTTTTGCGACTTTCCGTACAGAGACATTGGCCGTGTGGGGCAATGCGATGGGATCAGCGACCTCCTAGCCTTCGATTCGGCGAGTAGAGTAAATCTCTATGTTCCACGTCAATTCACTTCTCGCGGCAGCAACTCCTACGAGTTCAAGTTCGCCACTCAGTTTCTTGCCAATTGTTGCCATTTTTGCAGCGATGTATTTCCTGTTGATCCGCCCGCAACGCAAGCGCGCAAAAGAGCAAAAGGAACTCCAGGGTGCTCTTGCTGAAGGGGACCATGTTCTTTTGAACTCAGGCATTTACGGCTACATCTCACAAATTGAAGAAGGAAAGCCATACATCTGGTTCGAAGCAAACACCGGAGTGGAGTTTCGTATCAACCGTTCGGCTGTAGCGGGTAAGACACCAGACCCTGCCAACCCTTCTGCAGAACAGAAGTAGTAGCTCGCACTAATGGTTCGTCGGCTCGTTGTTTCGCTCGTTGGAGTAGTGGTTGTTGTATTCGGATTGCTTATTGGCAACCTTGCAGTAGGCAACGTTCCTTCACTTGGTCTAGATCTTCAAGGTGGTGCTTCGGTAACGCTGCAGCCTGAGGGAACATATGACGCGAAGGCCCTTGATGTTGCGCTCACCATTATTCGTGCACGCGTTGACTCAATTGGTGTTTCTGAACCTGAAATCATTCGTCAAGGTGACACGGTTGTGGTCAACCTTCCAGGTGTTGAAGATCAGCAGCGAGCACTAGACATCATTGGCAAGCAAGGTCAGTTGTTGCTTCGTCCGGTGTTGCAAGCAGGAACGGTGAACACGGGTGCTGACACAACGGTGCCTGGTGCAACCACGGTCGTTGATTCCACATTGCCGGCACCGAGTGGTCCTGGAAGTTCGCGCATAGTTGCTGCAACAACAGTTCCACCTACAACATCTTCGCCAACAACCATCGCAGCAACGCAAGGCTCTACGCCGTCGCTTGCTGAAATCTTGGCCAACCAAGACGCGAATGATCCAAATGCTTCAGTTGTGTTGCTTGGAAAAAATGGTGATGTGTACTCAGCAGGTCCTGCAGGTGCATCTGGATTGGTATTCAGCAATGACGCCGCCGCCGAAATCAACAACGGAACATGGAGCGTTGTTGTAGGGCTGTTGGATGGGGCCGCAGGTGAAGACATGTGGAACGCGCTATCAACCCGTTGTTTCAATAAAGATGCAACGTGCCCAACTGGTCAAATTGCAATTGCACTCGACGGCGAAGTCATTTCAGCGCCAGTAGTGCAGCAGGCTGTTTTCACTGGCGGCAACGTGCAGATTTCTGGCAACTTCACTGAAGCAGAAGCTCGCGATTTGGCAAAGATTCTCGAATTCGGTGCCGTTCCGGTCAAGTTTTCTGTCGCCACTGTGCAAACCGTTTCACCAACGTTGGGCAAAGATTCTCTGCGAGCAGCAATCATCTCTGGTTTGGTTGGTGTGTTGCTGGTGATGTTGTTTTTCTTCTTTTACTATCGACTCTTGACCATCGTCGTCATCAGCGGACTTGCCATTTCTGGATCGCTTTTGTGGAGCGTCATCTCGTATCTGTCCAAAACGAACGGTCTTGCGCTCACGCTTTCAGGCGTTGCAGGAATCGTTGTTTCCATCGGCGTAACTGTTGACTCGTATGTGGTGTTGTTTGAACGGCTCAAAGATGAGTTGGTCAGTGGCAAAACGATGCGCGGGGCAGCACAGCGCAGTTTTACCTCAGCATGGCGAACCATCTTGGCGGCCGACACTGTCTCGTTTATCGGTGCAATTATCTTGTGGCAATTGACGGTTGGCTCGGTGCGCGGTTTCGCCTTCTTCCTTGGGTTGTCAACGTTGATTGACGTGTTCGTGGCCTATCTCTTCACCCGACCAGCGATCTTGCTGCTTGCAAGGTCAAAGTTCATGGCAGGTCGAAACGTACTTGGCGTGGCAGTTCCAAAGGAGGCAACCGTATGAGCGGAGGAATGGGTCGTCTCTATCGCGGCGAAACTACGTTCAACTTCTTTGGGCGCAGGTGGATTGGTTTCGGTTTTTCCATTGCACTGATGGTGATCACTGTGCTCTCGTTATCCACTCGTGGGCTGAACCTGGGCATGGACTTCGAAGGCGGCGTTGCATGGGAAGTTCCGGCGCAATCACTCACTGTTGAAGATGCGAAAGCAGTACTCGACGCGAATGGCGTCGAATCATCCGATGCAAAGATCCAAGTGCTCAATGGTTCTGATGGGTCCCGCATTCGTATTCAAGTTGGCGCAGAGTCCGAAGCAGTAACAACAGCCGTGCAGAATGCGCTTGCAGAAAAGGCATCAGTGAAAGCCGACGAAGTCAGCGTTGCGCTCGTCAGTTCTTCGTGGGGGCGCAGCATCACAGAAAAAGCAGTGCGGGCATTGTTGGTGTTCTTCCTCGTGGTGTCGATGTATATCTCGTGGCGTTTTGAATGGAAAATGGCCGTCTCTGCAATTGCGGCAATGGCACACGACGTCTTGATCAGCGTTGGCGTGTATTCGGTGCTTGGCCTGTCGGTAACTCCTGCCACGGTTATCGCGTTTCTCACCATCTTGGGTTTCTCGCTATACGACACCATTGTGGTGTTCGACAAAGTTCACGACAACACCAAGAAGTACTCAGCTTCACGCGTGTCGTTTGGTGACATCACCAATGTTTCTATGAACCAAGTGTTGATGCGCTCGATCAACACCTCCTTGGCAGCAGTGTTGCCAGTGCTTTCGTTGCTTGTTCTCGGTTCATGGATTCTTGGAGCAGTTGCCTTGCAAGAGTTCGCTTTGGCTTTATTGGTAGGAATGGCGCTTGGTGCGTATTCGTCTATTTATATCGCAACGCCGTTGCTAGGAATTTTGAAGACCCGCGAAACGAAGTTCAAGCCAATGGCCAATGAGCTGCATCTTGGTGATGAGATGTCGCGAATCGCTAATTCTGGAAAGAAACCTAATCGTGTCGTGTCTGCAGATTCATCTGAATCGGGAAACACAGAGACAATCACGCGTGAAGTTGCATCGGTAGCGGCAGCACTCAGCCACCCACCACGTCCGCGCAAAAAACAACGCAGATAAGGATCGCTCCCCATGAGCACGACGTCGCGAGTTCTTCCATGGCGAAGGAATCAATCTGCGGTAGTCGAAGATCTTGTTCCGTTGCTTTCCGCGTACAAGCGGCGTAACCCAAAGGGAAACGTTTCGCTGATTAATGCAGCGTATGAAATGGCGAGTGCAGCTCATAGCCATCAGTCCCGCATGAGCGGCGAGCTGTACATCAGTCATCCAATTGCTGTCGCTCGAATTGTTGCCGAGATTGGTCTTGATGAAGTTTCGCTTGTGGCAGCACTGTTGCACGACGCTGTAGAAGACACGGAAATCACGCTTGCCGATGTGGAGGCACGATTTGGTGCCGAAGTTGCTGGAATCGTGGACGGCCTCACCAAGCTCGAGCGTCTGCAATTTGATTCGCGCGAAGCTCAGCAGGCTGCCACCATGCGCAAGATGCTCGTTGCAATGGCCAAAGACATGCGAGTGCTGATCATCAAGTTGTCCGACCGCATGCACAACATGCGCACAATCGCCTCAGCACCCGTTGATAAGCAGCGCCGCATTGCGCAAGAGACTCTCGATATTTACGCTCCGCTTGCACATCGACTGGGCATGCAGGAAATGAAGCAACAGTTGGAAGATTTGTCTTTCGCCGCGTTGTTTCCGAAGCGTTACGCAGAACTTGATCACTTGGTTTCAATCCGTGCTCCTGAACGCGACGTGTATTTGGCAAAAGCGTTGGGTCAGGTGAATACCTGGCTCACTGCAGTGAATATCAATGCCGAGCTGACCGCACGCGGAAAACACCTGTGGAGTCTGTACGAAAAAATGGTGCAGAAGGGCAGAGACTTTGACGAGATCTTTGATCTCATGGCCATTCGCATCGTCGTTGACTCGGTAAAGGATTGCTACGGAGCGCTTGGCGCCATTCACGGTAAATGGAAACCGGTAGTCGGTCGATTCAAGGACTACATCGCAATGCCGAAGTTCAACTTGTATCAGTCGTTGCACACCACGGTGATTGGTCCAGGCGGAAAGCCAATCGAAGTGCAAATTCGTTCACGCGATATGCACCAGCGGGCCGAATGGGGAGTGGCGTCGCACTGGTCGTATAAAGACGGAGTTGCAAGTACTGACATTGACTGGCTGAATCGCATTATCGATTGGCAAGACGAGGTGTCGGACCCGCGTCAATTCTTGGAGAGCCTGAAGACAGACCTCGAACAGGACGAACTATTCGTGTTCACGCCGAAAGGGCGAGTGATCGCACTTCCTCTTGATGCAACGCCAATCGATTTCGCCTACGGCGTGCACACAGAGGTTGGTCACACGTGTATTGGTGCACGAGTGAATGGTCGACTTGTGTCGTTGGATTCGCGCTTGAATTCTGGTGATACCTGTGAAATCCTCACGTCAACTGCTGAGGATGCTGCTCCTTCGGAAGAGTGGGCGAATTTCGTGGTTTCACCAAAAGCGAAAAGCAAGATCAAGCAGTGGTTCTCGCGAGAGCGCATGGAAGACCTGGTGGATACGGGACGTGACGATTTGGTTGAGCACATGCGCAAGCACGGTCTTCCTGTGCAGCGAGTGTTGTCATCTGAGGTGTTTGCGCAAGAGCGCGAAGCTATGAACTACGCCGATGATGCGACGTTGTTCCGTGCAATTGGTGAGGGTCACGTATCTGCAGAAGCAATGGCAGGACGCATCAGCCGACTCATGCGCGACGGTGGTTTTGGCGAGCAACTCTCTGTTGGCATGCGCCTCGATGCGGGTGATACCACCGAGCAGGTCTCAGGTGTTCATGTAGAAGGAATGTCGGGCACAATCGTTCGCCTGTCCAAGTGCTGCACACCAGTGCCGGGCGATGAGATCATTGGCTTCCTTACCACCGACCTCGTGGTCAACGTTCACCGCGCCGATTGCTCTAATGCCATATCGGCCGCAAGCCAAAACATTGGTCGAATGGTCGATGTTGAATGGGCGGGAAGTGTCCATAATGCAACGTATGTGGCTGCCGTCGAGGTGGTGGCTATTGATCGATCACGCCTGTTGCGAGACGTTGCCAATGCCTTGAGCGAAGAGCATGTGAACATCGTTTCGTGTTCAACGCATACCGGTTCCGACAGAGTGGCCCGAATGCGTTTCGAATTTGAATTTGCCGATCCGAGTCATTTGCAGTCCGTGCTCCGCACAATCAAGCGCATCGATTCGGTGTACGACGCATACCGAGTCATGGCTGGAGATCATCCAGCGTCTAATGTTCTCGCGTGAGTTCGTTTTCTACTAGCCCCGGAACACGGGACATTCTGACTCCTGATGCGGCACGTTGGCGCAAGTTCCAAGATGTGTTTGCTGGAGTCGTAGAAGAGGCTGGCTACGGGCTCATCATTCCACCAATGTTTGAAGACCTTGGTGTGTTCTTGCGGCTTGGCGAAGCAACCGATGTAGTGACGAAAGAAATGTACGACTTCGAAGATAAAGGTGGTCGTCGAGTTGCGCTGCGTCCTGAGCAAACGGCGAGTGTGTGTCGCGCATTCGTTCAGCACCGACCAACCACACCATGGAAGGTGTGGTACGCCGGTCCAAACTTTCGCTACGAGAAACCACAACAAGGTCGATACCGCCAGTTTGATCAGGTGGGGTTGGAAGTTCTTGGAGTCGAAGATCCCTATCTTGATGCTGAAGTCATTGCGCTGGCAGCGCAGTTTTATGATCGCTTAGGTCTGAAGGAAGTACAGCTGTCAATCAACTCGTTGGGTGATGCCGGAGACCGCCAACGATTTACCGATGTATTGCGCACCTACTTTGAGTCGCACCTAGGTGAGTTGTCTGAAGACTCGCAAGTCACGCTGACAAAGAACCCGTTGCGCGTGCTCGATTCAAAACGTCGTGAAGACCAAAAGATCATTGCGAATGCTCCTCGCATCCGCGATTATCTCAGCCCAACTGCAGGGGAGCACTTTGCAGCAGTGCTTGCCGCATTAGATGCGATGAATATCAAATATGTCATTGACGATCGATTGGTGCGTGGTCTCGACTATTACCGCCGTACCACATTCGAGTTTGTGAGCACGGCGCTAACGGCTGCACACACTGCTATTGGTGGTGGCGGACGGTATGACGGTCTTGTTGAAGAACTTGGTGGACCAGCAACAGCAGGTATTGGTTTTGCTCTTGGGCTTGACCGAACATTGTTGGCGTGCGACGCCGAGCAAGTGTTTCCCGCTCCAAACACCGATGTATTCGCATTCGTTGTGGACACGACGGGTGGTCAAGAAGCATCGCTCGTATGTAATCAATTGCGCATGGCGCGTATCGGCGCCGACCGTGCGTTTGACAATCGAAGCATGAAGGCACAGATGAAAGCAGCCGATCGCAGTGGAGCACAGGTTGCCATCATTATTGGTTCAAACGAATTAGAAGCCGGTCAAGTGGTAATTCGGCCGATGAATTCGGGTGAGCAGTACAGCGTGAATCGCGAAGATCTTGTTGCTGCAATACAAAATGAGGTCAGCAAAATTCGTTCTGCAAACTAGGCTGTAATCCTCATGTCGTCTCCATTGCAGCCATTAGGCGAATCAACATCACTACGAACCCAGCTGTGCGGTGGCCTGCGGGCTGAGCACATCGGCAACACGGTCACCGTGTGTGGCTGGATTGCTCGCCGTCGCGAGCACGGTGAGCACCTCGCTTTCTTGGACGTACGCGATTACAGCGGTGTGGTGCAGTGCGTGGTTGACAATGAAACCGATGTTCGATCCGAATGGGTAGTGCAAATCACCGGTCGTGTGCAGGCACGTCCTGACGGCACCGTAAACACCAACCTGGCGACAGGTGAAGTTGAACTGACCGACTGCAAAGTGGTTGTTCTCAACTCCGCAGAAGCACCGCCATTTCCAATTGATGCTCGCGCCGATGATGTGGACGAAAACGTTCGCCTGAAGTATCGCTACCTCGATATCCGTCGCGAGCGCATGCAGCGCAACTTGCGCATTCGCGCAAAGGTCAACTCCGCCATTCGTCGCGCCATGGAGTCGCAGAGTTTTGTTGAAGTAGAAACTCCATTCCTCATGCCAAGCACTCCGGAAGGAGCGCGCGAGTTTTTGGTTCCTTCGCGCAAAGAGCCAGGTTCGTTCTATGCGTTGCCGCAGTCACCTCAGTTGTGGAAGCAATTGCTGATGGTCGCGGGTATCGATCGCTATTACCAAATCGCTCGTTGCTTGCGCGACGAAGACTTGCGCGCCGATCGCCAATATGAATTCATGCAGCTCGATGCCGAGATGAGTTTTGTCACAAAAGACGATGTGCTTGGTGCAATTAGCGAAGCTGTTATGGCCGCGGCTGAAGCCGTGTTGGGAGAGCGTCCACCGCAGATCGAGCAGATCACCTGGCTCGATGCAATGAATCGCTTCGGCCTCGATAAGCCCGACATGCGTTTTGGTATGGAACTTGTTGAACTCACCAGTGTGTTTGCTGGTACAGAATTCAAAGCATTTGCGCAAGCAGAATCCATTAAGGGATTGCGTGTAGACGCTGCAACGTATCCAGACGCAGCCGCTTATGGCCGCAACAAACTTGATGCGTTGACCGACCGTGCGAAGCAAATTGGCGCAAAGGGCTTGGTGTGGATGAAAGTTGGTGAAGGTCTTGCACTCGACTCGCCAGTAGCCAAGTTCTTGTCAGATGTAGAGCGTGCATCGCTCGTTGCGGCAATGGGTGCACAACCTGGAGATCTTCTGCTTTTGGTTGCAGACACATGGTCAACAACGTGTGATGTTCTTGGTACTTTGCGCAACGACATCGGTCGTCCGCCAGTGCACGAAGGTCCATATCGCTACGTATGGGTCATTGACTTCCCACTGTTCGTTGGCATCAATGCCACAACTGGCAAACCACAACCAGGACACCACCCGTTCTGTCAGCCACACCCAGAAGATATTGATCGGCTCGAATCAGATCCAATGTCAGTGCGTGCGCTCGCGTACGACTTGGTGCTCAACGGATGGGAATTGGGCTCAGGTTCAATTCGAATTCACGAGCCTGAAATGCAGCGCCGAGTATTCCGTCAGTTGGGTATTTCAGATGAGGACGCCGATCGTCGTTTCGGATTCTTTTTGCAACCGTTTAAGTACGGTGCACCACCGCACGGTGGTTTCGCTTTTGGTACCGACCGCCTAGTTGCCATTCTTGCTGGCGAAGAAAACATTCGCGAAGTCATTGCGTTCCCGAAGACTCAATCGGGTAGCGATCCAATGACGAATGCTCCTACAACGGTTAACCCTGCTCAGTTGGCTGAGTTGGGTATTCGACTGCTTCCGCCGCCGGCGAAGAGTTAGTGTCGCGTTCGGTGGGAAACGCCGAAGATCTATTTACAGCAGCGGTGAACGATCGCTTGCGTGGTCAAGCTCCTCTTGCTGCGCGCTTACGACCAAAGAGTCTCGATGAAATTGTTGGACAACAACATCTAGTCGCAAAAGGTGCTCCACTTCGCAAGCTCATTGAGGCCGATCGTTTGTCATCGGTCATCCTGTGGGGGCCACCAGGAACTGGAAAGACCACCCTTGCTGAAGTGGTTGCGCTAACAACGAATCGCGCATTCGAACGGCTTTCCGCGGTGACTTCTGGAGTCAAAGATGTTCGCGAAGCCATTGAACGTGCAACTGATCGACTTGGTCAGCATGGCAAGTCAACGATTGTATTCGTTGATGAGATCCACCGATTCTCCACATCGCAGCAAGATGCGCTGTTGCCATCTGTTGAAAGCGGAATAATCACGCTCATCGGCGCAACAACCGAGAATCCTTATTTCGAAGTGAATGCACCGTTGCGCAGTCGCAGCACATTGTTTCGGCTTGAGCCATTGCAAACAGAAGACATTCGAGTATTGCTCGTTCGTGGTTTGGAAGCAGAAGCACTCACCGCAACCGAAGACGCCATCGCCAAACTGATGAAACTCTCTGGTGGAGACGGTCGTCAAAGTTTGACAGCACTTGAAGTTGCTTGTGCGCTCGCACGTCCGCAAGAAGTGACGCTTGATCACGTTGAAGCAGCGCTTGGGGTGAGCTCACTGCGTTACGGTCGCGATGATCACTACGACGTGGTTTCGGCGTTCATCAAAAGTATGCGCGGAAGTGATGTTGATGCTTCGGTGTTTTGGCTTGCACGCATGCTCGAAGCAGGCGATGATCCACGCTTCATTGCGCGGCGAATGATCATTTTCGCATCTGAAGATATTGGTGTGGCCGATTCTCAAGCATTGGTGATTGCGGTAGCTGCAGCTCAGGCTGTTGATCATGTGGGGCTACCTGAAGCGCAACTCAATCTTTCACAGTGCGCCGTCTACCTGGCTCGGGCTCCAAAGAGCAATAGCTCGGCCCAAGCCATTTGGAACGCACGAGCCGACATTCGTAACGGGGTAGACGTTGAAGTTCCAGCACACCTGAGAGACGCGCATTACTCCGGTGCTCAAGAGATTGGGCATGGCGTGGGGTACCAATCGCCTCATAATGCTCAATTGCACGATGAAAAGGTGGAACAGGACTATTTACCTGCGCAAACTACAGGGCGGGCTGTTCCACAGATTCCGTACTATCGGCCGTCACAAAACGACCGGTAGGGCAAAGCCCATTGGCGTTGGAGGGTTATCTCGATGATGAAGCGACTGTTTTGGTTTGTACTCGGCGCGTTCGCCGGTGTCTTTGGTGTTCGCTATGCGAAGAATAAAGCGCGCGTTGCTGCAGAGCAGTTGACCCCTGCCCAGATTGCGGCCGATGTTCTTGAAGGTGCTGTGAAGCTGGCGCAACAGGGCATGGAAATTGTGCGCAATTTGCGTAAGGACGAAGAAGTCATTCATTTCGAGTCCGAATCAGTAACGATTACACAAAATCAGAATTAGCCAATACGCGTTACCGAACTAGACTGTTGGCAAATGTCTGGTTCTCGCCCCCCAATTTCCTCTGCAAATGATTTGCGTGAGTCGTTCTCTGGCTACTTCGCTGACAAGGGGCATACGCGAGTTAAATCCGCCAGTCTCATTCCTCATGATCCAACTGTGTTGTTCACCGTTGCAGGAATGGTTCCGTTCAAGCCGTATTTCGTAGGCGACGAGCAAGCTCCATATAGCCGCGCAGTCACCGTACAGAAATGCGCACGTGCGGGTGGCAAGCACAACGACTTAGACGATGTTGGTCGCACCAAGCGTCACTTGGTGTTCTTCGAAATGATGGGCAACTTCTCGTTCGGTGATTATTTCAAGAGCGA
>JBJOOQ010000044.1:0-10623 GCA_046051205.1 Actinomycetota bacterium | reverse complement strand
GCAAGGTCGCAGTCACCCTTGGTGAAGCATTCGTACAACTTGACCAACATGTCGGCAACTCCATCAAGTGCCTTCTCAGGAATCTTTGCATCAACTGATGCTTGACGCGCAGTGGCAAGCGACAAACCGATGATTGGGTTGATGTGCAGTTTCACGATTGCTGTTGGATCTTTGGCAGCAACATCTTCAATTTCAACCCCGCCTTGCGCGGACAACATGAGGAGGTGTTGCTTCGCTGCGCGATCAAGCGTGAACGATGCGTAGTACTCCTCGGCGATGTCTGATGCGTGCTCAATCCATACTCGCTTTACAACATGGCCCTTAATGTCCATGCCCAAAATGTTTCCTGCATGCAAACGAACTTCGTCGGCATTTGTTGCCAACTTGATTCCGCCAGCCTTGCCGCGTCCACCGACTTGTACCTGCGCTTTCACAACGACTGGGTACTGAGCCTTCTCGGCTTCTGCAACTGCTTCATTAACGGTGAGTGCAACACCTCCAGCAGAAACAGGAATGTTGTATTTCGCAAAATACTGTTTGCCTTGATATTCGAAAAGATCCATGTGCTTCTTTCTTGTTATTGCTCGCGTGCATCAAGCGCTTGCTCGAGCCAACTTGCGATGTCTTTCAACGATGAACCAGGTCCAAATATTTCGCCAACACCTTGCTTGCGCAATTCACGTGCATCGGCATCGGGAATGACTCCTCCACCAAACACCAACACATCACCAAGGTTTCGCGAACGAAGCTCTTCCATCACTCGCGGAAACAATGTGAGATGCGCGCCAGACAACAACGACAAACCAACTGCGTCCACGTCTTCTTGTAAAGCGGTTTCTGCAATTTGCTCGGGCAACTGATGCAGCCCCGTATAGATCACTTCGAAACCATGGTCGCGCAAAGCACGAGTGATGGTTTTGGCGCCTCGATCATGGCCATCTAGGCCAGGCTTGGCCACTACAACGCGGTAAGGACGTTTCACGACTACAGAACCCTACGCCCTCAGACGTGACCGATACCAACCCGCCAATCCGCCCAAGAAATAGGCAACGCCAGGCTGCATCGGCAACACTTAAGGCATGTTCGGAAGGCCCAGTTCCCCCTTTGCCCGTGCGGTATTGCCGATCGCCGGTGGCATCGTGTTTTTCGCCGCATTATTCGGGGTGACATGGCTGATGGCGACATACGTCACCAACAACACCGAGGTGACGACCGCAACCGGCGACCGCACATTTGTCGTTGGTGAAGTTGCAGACATCGCCAAATCGATTGCTGAGAGCGGTCCTGTGTTGTACCCAGACCTCCGCGACCCGTTAGGCAAGCGATCAATTGTGATTGAACACAACGGCACCGACGCAGCAAAGGGATGGCAGGTGTACTACGCGTACCCTGCCGACCGAACCGATAAATGTCTTGTAACTCAGATTGAAAAGACTCACACGTTCACTGATTGCGAAGGTCGCACGCTGACTGTTGAACAGCTCATGCCACCAACCGATGTTCGTCCAATCGTTGAAAACAAATCGACGTTGCTCATTGACTTGCGGGGAACCATGAACCCCGTAACCCCGTAACGAACTTATTGACCCGATTTTTTCAACGGAGCCCACGCAAGCGAAAGATGCTTTTCGCCAACTAAGCGGAAGCGAATGGCTGCTTCTGCTTTTTCGCCCTGGCCACGAATGTTGATGATGATTCCCTCACCAAAAGTTGGGTGAACAATTTCGTCGCCAATGCGCAAGCCGTGATTCTCGGTTTGCAATTGCGCACTTGATGCCGGAGTAACACTTGGACCTGTGCGTGAGAGTCGCGTTGTTGGCGCATAACCGCGGTCGGCTTGCGATCGATAGCTGTAGCGCTGCGAATCTGCCCCAGAGTCGGTGTTGCCTTCGCGTTCAATCAGTTCGTCAGGAATTTCGGCAAGGAACCGTGACGGAGGGTTGTAGTTGGTATTGCCAAACAAACTTCTGCTCCACGCATGACTCAGCACGAGGCGTTCCTTTGCACGCGTAATTCCTACGTACGCAAGTCTGCGTTCTTCTTCCAATTCAACCGGGTCGGTAAGCGCACGATTGTGTGGGAATATGCCTTCTTCAACACCAACAATGAATACAACTGGGAACTCAAGGCCTTTTGCTGAGTGCAGTGTCATGAGCGTGACGTGATTTTCTGAATCAATCTGATCGGTGTCAGCAACGAGCGCAACTTGTTCAAGGAATTCATCTACTTGCATGAATTCACTGGCAACACCAATGAGTTCTTGCACGTTTTCCTCACGACCAGCAGACTCAACCGTGTCTTCGGCAACAAGTTCGGCAAGGTATCCACTTCGTTCCATGGCATGGCGCAACACCGGACCAGGGCCTTCTTCCAACATGGATTGACACTCATCGAGGAGCTGCATAAACGTGTTGATTCCACGAACTCCAGCGGCACCAACGCCCGCCTCGGCAGCCCGGCGCAAAGCAAGTGCAAACGAAATGCCGGTTTCATTGGCATATGCATCGACTTTGGTGACGGTGGTGTCGCCAATGCCACGTTTTGGCACGTTGAGGACACGCTTAATGCTCACTTCGTCAAGTGGGTTAGAAGCAAGGCGCAAATACGCCAGCGCATCTTTAATTTCACGGCGATCGTAGAACTTGGTTCCGCCGACCACTTTGTAGGGAACTCCCCCGTGAGTTAACGATTCTTCGAGAACACGACTTTGCGCATTGGTGCGATAAAACACCGCAAGATCGCTCCACTTTCGATGCTCATCGTCGTGCAACTCTTTCAACCGGGCAATCACCCATTTGGCTTCATCGAATTCATCATTGGCGAAGTAGCGAACAATCTTTTCGCCCTTGCCCTGATCGGTCCACAAGTCTTTGGGTTTGCGCCCCGCATTGTTCGTGATAACTGCATTGGCGGCATCCAAAATGGTTTGCGTGCTCCGATAATTTTGTGCAAGCACCACAGTGGTTACTTCGGGAAACGCGTTTTCAAATTCCAAGATGTTGCGGAAGTCTGCGCCGCGAAAGCGATACACACTTTGGTCAGAGTCACCCACAACACACACGTTGTGATGTAAAGCGCCGAGCATGACCACAATGGCGTTCTGCGCCATGTTGGTGTCTTGATACTCGTCAATGAGAATGTGCTTAAAGCGCTCCTGATACACACGCAAAATGTCGGGGTGTTGACGGAACAAGCGCACCACGTTGGTAAGCAAATCGTCAAAGTCCATTGCCCCGGCGCGCTCTAGGCGCTTTTGATATTCGCGATACACATCGACATATTTCTGATCAATGGTGTTATTCACCTGCTGTGCCGCATCGTGCGGAATGACCAATTCGTTCTTCCACAAACTGATGCGAGCTTGCACGCCACGAGCGCTATATCGCTTTGGATCTAGCCCCAAATCGCGAATGCAATAGCCAACTAAACGCTGCGCATCGGACTGATCGTAAATTGAAAACGTTTTTGGATACCCCAGGTTTTCTGCCTGAGCACGCAGAATACGGACACAAGCCGAGTGAAACGTGCTGACCCACATTTGCTTGGCAACTGGACCAACGAGTGCTTGCACGCGATCGCGCATTTCCTGGGCTGCCTTGTTGGTAAATGTAATTGCCAAAATGTGCATAGGGTGCGCGCCATTAGCAATGAGATACGCAATTCGCTGAGTAAGAACGCGAGTTTTGCCCGAACCCGCACCAGCAACCACAAGTAACGGGCCGGTTGGATGCAGAACTGCATCGCGTTGATCTGGGTTTAATGCATCCAGGTCAATGCTGGATGGCGGTTGCGAATGCGACACGAATTATGCGCGTTGCGTAACACGTACTGGCAATTTACGCGGACCACGAACCTGACCAAGGCTCCATGTAACCGAGCTTGGATCTGCGAGTTCAAACTTTGGAAAGCGTTGAATGAATACTTCAACTGCAACACGAAGTTCGAGACGAGCAAGGTTTGATCCGAGACAACGATGAATGCCAAGACCGAAAGCGACGTGGCGATTTTCTTCGCGATCAATAATGACCTTGTCGGCATCGGGAAACACTTCTGGGTCGCGGTTTGCTGCCGGGAATGGAAGCAACACAGAGTCGCCACGCTTCACAGGGCAACCACCAATTTCTGCGTCTTCGGTGACAATGCGCGCCATGGTGACAGGTGCATACATGCGCAACAATTCTTCAATTGCTGTTGGCAATAGTTCTGGTTCATTCACCATTCGTTGCAAGTCGGATGGATGCTGTGCAAGGTGCCAAAGAGATGACCCAATTGAACTCCATGTGGTGTCGATTCCAGCGACCATCAGCAAGATGATGGTGCCAACCACGTGCTGTGGCGACAATGGCTGATCGTAAATTTTTGCATTCAGCAAAAACCCGATGAGGTCGTCTTTCGGATTGTCGATGTGGTCTTGCACATGCATGGTGAGATATGCATCTAGTTTTTCGAATGCTCCCTGGCGCTCTCCGAACTCGGCACCAATTTCTTCAAGCACCATGTGCACGGTTTCGCGGAAGTAATCGCTGTCTTCTAACGGCAAGCCAAGCATGCGGGCAATGACATACACAGGAATGTTTTGCGCGTACTGCACTGCCGCATCGACGGTGTCGATCTCGCCCATGTTGTCAATGAGTTCATTGCACAAGCGACGAATTTCTGGTTCCCATTCGGCAACCACTTGCGGGCTGAACGCAGGAAGCAAGAGACGACGTGCATCTGCGTGAAACGGTGGGTCTGAGGTAATTGGCGGCGCAGCACCGATTGGGGCAAGTGACACCCACTCTTCACGAGGTGGTCGGTTAGCAAGAACAGCACCTTCAGACGAAAAGTGATCGGTATCGCGAGCGACAGCAGAGACATCTGCGTGAGTTACCGGCAACCACGCGCCGCCATAGCGATTGGTGTGGGCCACTGGGCATGTGCCGCGCAACTGGTCCCAAATTTGGTGTGCGTTCTGGTTGTAAGCCGGATCGGCGTGATCCCAGTCGGTTTCCCAACTTTGTACTGGTTTTACGGTTGCCATGCCCAAAGGATACTCATGGGTAAGGCAGACTTTCGTGTCGTGGCATCACTGTTTATCTTGTTACCTCCCTCGGAAGGCAAAGCAGAGGGTGGCTCCGCCTCGGCTAAATGGCGCGAATCATCTGGTGTTTTTGGAAAGCAACTCGGCCCTCAGCGAATTGAACTCGTAGATCAATTGAAAAAGGTAAAGGGTGGCGACGAAAAACTCCTTGGTGTAAGCAAAGCACACCTTGCTCGCGCCAAAGAAGCAAACGCATCGTTGCGCGGTGCCCCAACACTTGCCGCACACGAACGGTACACCGGTGTGGTGTGGGACCATCTCGATCTTGCGTCGCTTACCTCTGCGCAGCGAACTCGCGCATTGAACAGCATCGTGGTGATCTCAGGATTGCTTGGCGCAGTGAGTGCGGCAGACCCTGTTCCCGATTACCGACTGAAGATGGGTGCGCGCTTTACGCCATTTGGTTTGCTGTCGAAGTGGTGGCATGACTCGTTATCAGAAACGTTGAACAAGGCATTCAAGGAAGCGGTAGTGATTGATCTGCTTCCCCAGGAACATCGCGCCGCATTCACTCTTGACACCGACACTATTGGGGACTACTTCGTTGTTGGACTGAACGAGAAGTCGGGAAAAGCCGGCGGCCACGATGCCAAAGCCGCGAAGGGAAAACTTGCGCGTCACCTCGTTACCGAGTGCACCACCGCGAGCAAAGCGCTGCAGAGTTTGAAGAGCTTTCGCGACCCGCGCTTTGTCGTGAAAATTGAAAAGTAGTTACTTCAGCAGTTTTGATTTCAAGAACTCGAGTACTCGCGTCACTCCTGCTTCCTGAATTTGTTCAGTCAGCACAGAGTGATCCTGCTTTGTTGACGAGTTGAATTCAACAGCAACAAAAGCATCACCAAGAAGCTTGCGCAACGAATCAAAACGTGTACCAACCAGCTTGTCACCAGTAAATCGCAAGCCCAAAACTTGGCAACCCGCTTGCGCACGCTCAACAATTCGAGCTTCGTCACTTGGACTGAGGTTGAGATCTGCTGATCGTTTCGCTCCAGCAGCAAACGGCATCGAAGGCTGGGATAACACCGGTGCAACCATGATGTCGTCGACCATCATTCCAAGCGCAAACCCACCGCTGAAGCACATGCCCACTGCACCCACACCAACACCGCCCACCTCACCGTAAATCTGCTGTGCAAGCGCGCGCAACCACGAAATGATTGGCGATGTTTTGTGCATGGCCATGGTGGTGAATTCGCGCGAAATGCAAATCTTGCTCATTGACGAAGCGATGTAACCACCTGATGGTTCACGCCCCACTTCACCAACAAGCAACGGCATAACCACCGTGAAACCCTGTGCGACAACTCGTTCAGCAAAGTCCAACACCTTTGGTGTGATGCCTGGAATTTCATGAACCACAATGACTGCTGGTCCAACACCTTTGCGATACGTCTCATGAGTTACACCATCATGAGTAAACGTTGAATGATTCCAGCCCGGAAGCGACACAGTCATACTTCCTATCTTGGCCGAACAACTCCAACGACGCGCGACCAGTACACCGCACTCACCTTCACCACGTCACCGGTACGAGGGGCATGCACCATTTGGCCATTACCTAAGTACATGGCTACGTGGTGAATTGGATATCCACTAAATATCAAGTCTCCAGGCTGAATGGCAGCCGTTGGAATGCGATTCAAACCTGCGTACTGCGTGCGAGATGTGCGAGGAATTCCCACTCCCGCCACTCCCCACGCCCACGACGTAAGTCCAGAACAGTCAAAAGAAACGCCTGGCGACTTAGAACCGAATCGATAGCGAACGCCCAACTGTGAAAGCGCAGCACGAATAGCAGACCCAGCCTTTGACGATGCTGGCGCAACATTGGCGTACTTCGCGCCCTTGAACTTTGCCGCTTCTGCCTGTGCTGCGTCTAACGCTGCAGCTTCACGACGCTGACGCTCTGTTCGCAACGCTGCACCAAGTTCGCGCTCTGCCTGGGCCTGCCTTTGCTCGTACGTTGCCGCAAGCGCCTCTGCTCGGTCCAACTGAGAAGCCGCAAAGTTTGCTGCAGATTCAGCTTTCTTCTTTTGCTTTTCTAACGTTGCACGCTCTTTTGCTAGGTCATCAATCACGCCTTGCAGCGCATCAGTATTTCCAACACCCGTATTCAACGCAACGCCTGTTAAGTACTTTTTCCGCACAATGTCACTGAGCGAACTCGTTGAGCCAAGAATGCTCGACAAACCGCTTGACAGACCGCCGTGTGTAAACGTTTTCAATGCAAGTTGCTTCAACTCGCCTTGCATTGTGGAAAGTTCAGCTTCTTTTTCAGCGATTCGCTTTTCGGTGTTCTTAATTTCAATTGCAATGTCTTCCATGTCATTCACTGCGAGCGAATAATCTTCGCCAAGCGCGTCAATCTGTTCACCCAAACGATCAAGCTCGGCAATGATCTGATTTACACGTTGCTGTTCATCACTTGACGAGCCTGTTGATGGAAGATTGCCAATCGCGTTGACGGGCGCAACGGGGTAACCCACAACCACCGAAGTGGTGAGGATGATGGCCACCAAAGTTGGTGCGCTTCGACGTATACGCCCAATGGCGTCACGGATCATGATGCCTTTATTGTACTGATAGTTACAGTTTCATGTCATTCGGGCAAAAGCCCAATAAACAGCGCTAATTCGCCTATTCCCACTCAATGGTTCCAGGTGGTTTCGACGTTACGTCATACACCACTCGGTTAATACCTTTCACTTCGTTAATGATGCGCGAAGACATTTTCTCGAGCAAGTCGAATGGCAAGCGCGCCCAGTCTGCTGTCATCGCATCTTCGCTAGTCACTGCACGAATGATGATTGGCCGACCGTAGGTGCGCTCATCACCCATCACGCCAACTGAACGAATATCTGCAAGCACAGCAAACGCTTGCCATATTTCGCGTTCTAGCCCGGCGAGTTTCACTTCTTCGCGCACAATGGCATCGGCCTCTTGCAAAATTGCCACTTTGTCTGGTGTGACTTCACCAATGATGCGCACGCCAAGACCTGGGCCCGGGAACGGTTGACGCCACACAATTTCATCTGGCAAACCAAGTTCGGTTCCCACCTTGCGCACTTCGTCTTTAAACAACGTGCGCAATGGTTCACACAACTTCAACGTCATGTCGTCTGGGAGTCCGCCAACATTGTGATGACTCTTGATCACGCTTGCGGTTCCGTCAACGCCACCGCTTTCAATCACGTCGGGGTACAGCGTTCCTTGCACTAAGAACTTTGCATCGGTAATTCCGCCCGTGTGTTCCTCAAAAATACGAACGAAGGTTTCACCAATTGCTTTGCGCTTAGCTTCTGGCTCGGTGATGCCCTTAAGTTTTTCGAAGAATCGTGCACCTGCGTCGACATGAATGAGCTCAATACCCATATTGCGCTTAAACGTTTCGACCACTTGCGCGCTTTCGTTCTTGCGCATTAAACCGATATCTACATAGATACACGTCAACTGATTGCCAATTGCTTTATGCACTAATGCTGCAGCAACAGCAGAATCCACTCCGCCAGAGAGTCCGCAGATCACACGCTCGCTGCCAACGAGTTCTCGAATAGCAGCAACTTGATCATCAACGATGGACGACATGGTCCACGAACGTTCGGCTCCAACAAGTCGGTGCAAGAACTGTTCCAACACATCTTGGCCATGTTCGGTGTGCCCAACTTCTGGGTGATACTGCACTCCCCAAATTTTTCGAGTCGAGCTTTCAATGACTGCCATTGGCGCATCTGGCGTACTCGCCATTGCAACAAATCCACTTGGCAACACCGACACCGCATCAAAGTGACTCATCCACACACTCAGTTGTGCAGGAATTGAATCGTGGTGCAACTGCGAAGTCGAACCCGCAATGCGTTGCAATGTGGTTCGCCCGTATTCTCCTCGCCCGCCACGTGCCACTTCTCCGCCCAATTGCTGAGCAATAAGTTGACAGCCATAGCAAATACCCAAAATGGGAATGCCCAGTTCGTAAATCTCTGGGTCAAGTAGGGGCGCCCCTTCAACGTGCACGCTTGCCGGGCCGCCCGACAAAATGATGCCGATTGGCTTACGCGCAAGCACTTCTTTGGCCGTAATGCGATGCGGCACGATTTCTGAATACACCTGTGCTTCGCGAACTCGCCGAGCGATCAACTGGGCGTATTGGGCTCCGAAATCAACCACCAAAACCGTAGGTTGCAGTGCTGGTTCGGAAGCCATAGAGACACATGACCTTAGTTGAGGACTGGCAATTTAGCCCAAGAGGTGTGACGATACAGAGGTGAGTACAGACACCACCCAGCCGATTGCACCAACGGTTGATATCTCCGTTCCCGACTTATTGAACGGAATGGATTACAGCGCGTGCGTTGGTCTGTATCCAAAGCCGGGTTGTGGAACGAAGCCAGTGCTCACAGGGGATCGTGGCGGAGCAATGCAAATTGCGGTGTTCGGAATTTTGATTGCTGGAATGGCATTCATTGGCATTCGAATTGCGCGCAGTGTCATCTCTCGTGACCGTGAACGCGATACCGCTGCGGGCATTGAGTCTTAACCCCAGCGACTAGTTTTTCCATGTGTTGAAAAACCGTGGAGTCCTTGGAGTGCTGTTTGGACTCATCAGCGCAACGCTGTATGGAATAACACCAATTTTTGTGTATCACGCAACAGACAACGGCGCAGATTCTTTTGGACTGATGTGCTCGCGGTACATCATTGCAGTTGTTGTGTTGCTCATCTATCGAACATTCAAAATGGGTCTTCGAAAATGGCCAACAAAAAAACTCAGTCTTAAACTTTTTCTACTCGGCGCAATAGGTTTGTATTCGAACAGCATCTGCATGTTCACCGCATTTGATTATCTTCCAAGCGGACTTGCCATGGTGCTGTTCTACTTCTACCCAATTCTTGTGGTGTTGTTTGGATGGGTGTTTTTCCGTCATGTTCCACCAAAAATTATTTGGCCATGCCTCGCGATCACACTGCTTGGCGTTGCATTAAGTGCAAGCAAATTGTCTGGTGGTCAGGCAAAAGGTGTTGCCATCATCGTCTTTGGAGCATTTGCCTACGCCATCTATTCGGTTCTTGCTGGAGCGTCGATGCCAAAAACCGATTTGGTCAGTGGACTCATTCTCGTTTTTGGTGGCGCAGGATTTTCCTTTGTTGTTGTGTGGCTCCTTGACCCGCCAGGACTGCCAACAACAATGCCGTTTACTGCCGACGTGTGGCTACCCGCCCTAGAGATCGGAATTGTTGGAACTATCGGCGCAATGGGAATTTTCTTTGCCGGCATGAACCTGATTGGGGCAAGTAAAAGCGCCGTTATCCAAACCTGGGAAGTCCTCGTTGCCATTTGCAGCGGCGTGTTCTTCCTGAACCAAAGTTTCAGTATCCGCCAACTATTTGGTGCCGTGCTTATTTTGAGCGGTGTAATAGTGCTGCTTCGCGTAGAGGCCAAGCAAAATAACGCCGATATCCTGTTACCCACATAGCAATGTGAGTACTTCTTGCAGGGTTGGGTGAAATCCCCTACCGGCGGTGAAAGCCCGCGACCCCCACGA
>JBJOOQ010000043.1:0-11410 GCA_046051205.1 Actinomycetota bacterium | reverse complement strand
AGCACGAGTAGAAACAGTGCGCTTGGTGTATGGCAACAAAGCCATTTCACGAGCGTTCTTCACCGCAAGAGCAACGTCGCGTTGCTGCTGCACGGTGTTTCCGTTCATGCGGCGCGCGCGCAGCTTTGAACGATCCGACATGAAGCGTTGCAACAAGTTGACGTCTTTGTAATCGATGAAGCCGACCTTTTCGGCGTGCAATACGTTTGGGCGCTTTTTGTATTTGCGCATCGCCGCTTTGGCTGCGCGCTCTTTGTTCTTTTTACTGGTCATGGTGTGTTTCCTTTATGCGATGAATGGTGTTCGAGTTATAGGTGTTTCAGAATGGTTCTTCGCCGCTGTCAAACGGGTTCGACTCGCCAACTGGGCTTGAACCACCCTTGGCTGCACCCTGACCATCGGTTCGTGGGGTGCGCTCAACTTGCGCAGTAGCCCAACGAAGGCTTGGTCCGAGTTCGTCTGCAATGACGTCAATTGCGGTGCGCTTGTCGCCTTCGCGCGTGGTGTATTCACGCTGCTCAAGTCGACCAGTGACCACAACGCGAGCACCCTTGGTCAATGACGCTGCTGCGTTTTCTCCCAGTTGGCCCCATGCGGTGACGTTGAAATATGACGTTTGTTCCTGCCACTCGCCATTGACCTGATAGCGACGACCAACGGCTATGCCGAATGATGCGACGCCACGACCGGAAGTGGTGAAACGAAGTTCTGGATCGCGGGTGAGATTTCCCACGAGTGTGATGGTGTTATCTGCCATGAAGGGCTCCTAGTTAATGAATGAATAAATGGAGATCAGGCTTTAGCAGCGATCATGCCGCGGCTAGCTGCTTCCTGATCTGGCAAACGGAGAAGTTTGTGGCGGAGAACATCGTCCGCGAGCTTCAGTGTGCGCTCAACTTCGTCGAGTGCGCCACCTGGGGCTAAGAGGTTAAATACCGCGTAGTACCCATCTGATTGCTTATTGATTGGGTATGCAAGACGACGCTTGCCCCACCAATCAGGTGTGCCGTGAACCGAACCGCCGGCAGTAGTAACTGCCTTTGAGATCGTGTTAATCCAGGCATGAGCAGCCGACTCTTCGGACGCACCACTCACAATGACCATTAATTCATATGCACGCATAAACGTGATAACTCCCTTCGGATCCAGCCGAGGCTGGAGCCCCCGAAGGGGCAGGGTGGATAAGGACTCTGGATCGTATCGGCACATTCGGATCGTGCCACACCCCTGTCACGGAGTGCCCTGAAACCTCAATACCAATTAGCGCTGCGACTGTTTCCTGCGGGCAGGCTCACGCTCCGGAACATTCGATGGCTCCATGAGCGGCAACGAGCGCAAGAGGTGATGCCACTTACACGACCTGCACGCTTCAACTACATATGCCGTATATAACGAGTCATAACTTTGTGCGTGCGCTGCTTCGCGTTGGGCAAGTTGCCGGAATTCTTCCAACTCATGCGGACGAGTGATGCATCTTCCGTGATGAGGTAACCGCGGACCAAAAACGTAGGTCACCAACACAACATTGTCCTCTTGGCAAATCGGACAACGCACTTGAGTTTCATCGCCAAAGTTTCGCGCGGCGCGCATGAGATCGGGGTGCGCATCACACACTTGATCGCGACGCAATCTTCCTCGCCGATATTCGTTGATCACTACTCTTCGACTGAGACGATGATCGATGACACCGCCAATAGTTTCTCCGTCGTCACCGGTGATGCTGAGTGCACTCAACCAACCGACACGGCGACGCATGAACATGTCAGCGAACGATAGTCCAAATCATTTTGTTTGGCTTGTCCACCACTCAATTAGTCGTCGTCGAATTTCTTCGTCACCAAGCACGCCTTCTTCCAGCCTGATCTCCATCAAGAAATCCAAAGCTGCACCAACTTGCCGTCCAGGTTTCACTCTCAAGAACTCCATCACTGCGGCACCATCCATTTCGGGTCGTAGTGCTGCGATCTCTTCTTCTTTCGCAAGTTCGGCAATCCGCGCTTCAAGTTCATCCATGCGTTTGGCAAGCATGAGCGCTTTCTTTTCATTGCGAGTTGTGCAGTCACAACGTGTCAACACATTGAGCTCAGTCAGGTATTTGCCTGCATCGCGAACGTAACGACGAACAGCAGAGTCGGTCCAGCCCATTTGGTACGTGTGAAAACGCAAGTGCAGTGCAACAAGTTCAGTAATTGCTGCGACGTCTTCAGATGAATAGCGCAATGCCTTCAGTCGATCTCGCGACATTCTTGCGCCCACCACTTCGTGATGATGAAAGGTCACACCTTTGCCATCTTTAAAGGACCGTGTTTTTGGTTTACCGATGTCGTGAAACAACGCTGCAAGTCGGGTAATGCGGAAATCAAAATTCGGTGCGGCGTTTGGCTGCACATTTTCGACAACGGCAAACGTATGTGTAAGCACGTCTTTGTGGCGATGAATTGGGTCCTGCTCGAGTTTCATTGCAGGTAGTTCTGGAAAGAAGTGTTCTGCAAGCCCCGTGTCTACCAAGAACCACAAACCCAAACTTGGAAACTCGGTAACGAGCAATCGATCCAGTTCATTGCGGATGCGTTCGGCAGAAATAATCTTCAGCCGCTCATGCATGTCTTTCACAGCGTTGACCAGCTCTTCGACTGGTTGCAGTTTCAACGTTGAAATAAACCGCGCAGCACGCATCATTCGCAATGGGTCATCGCTGAAGCTTTCTGTTGGTGACAACGGCGTGCGCAACACTCTTGACACAAGATCGGCTGCACCGCCAAATGGGTCTACAAGCTCGGGGTTGTCGGTAGTGAGTTCAAGCGCCATTGCGTTGATGGTGAAATCTCGCCGAGACAAGTCCATGGTGATATCGGTGGAAAACACAACGTCGGGTTTACGTGAATCGGGTGAATACGCCTCGGCTCGATGAGTGGTGATCTCATAGGTTCGCCCATTTTTCTGACACGAAATCGTTCCAAATCGTTCGCCTGCAGTCCACACCGCATCGGCCCATCCCGATAACAATTTCTTAATGTCTGGCGGAGTCGCATCCGTTGTGAGATCGAAGTCCAATTGATCGGTTGCACGGTCGAGCAACAGGTCGCGAACAGTGCCGCCAACTACATAGAGACGAAAGGATGCTTCGCGAAACATGTTGCCAAGAGGCCGAAGTTCGGCCAGTACCGGCTCAAATCGCGGAGGAATCACACTTCGTAGGTTAGAGGTTGCTCCACCGCCAACAAGGTTGCCGACTACCGTCACATGGTGATGTCTTGCACTTCCAGTCGCCGTATTTCGCGGTGGGCAAGCCTGCTCTTCGTGATCTCGACAATCGTGTTGTCGGCTCCCGCACAGGCAGAGTTGGCGTCGCCGCAAACACTTCCGTCCGCAATCGAAGCTCGACTGATTGGTCAAAACTTCAATGTCAGCATTGGAAAACAATTTCGTTTTGTGGTGTCAATTCCGAACAAGGCGACCCTGAGCGAATTAAAAACAACGCAAAATGCGGTGATGCGAGTTGAGTTCCATGCTGCCGTCGCAACGCGCGACGCCGTCCGCGAAGTCGTCAGCGGCAACAACACGCCAAGCGTGATTGAAACACACGATTTGCCGTTCGCCAACCTAGGAACCAACGAGACGGGTGATGTCATTGCTCTTCTCAGCAGTAACGCGGGTGGGTCTTCGGTGCGCTTGCGCAAGAGCGGTGTTTACCCTGTGTCACTTTCAATACGTGTTGGCGAACGCGAAGCCAGTCGCCTGCTCACCTTTGTCAACTTCATCACCGTCCAAACCAGCAGAAACTCGCTCTCTGTTTCCCTTGTTGCAGAAGTGAACCCGCCACTCAGCCAAACACCTGCAGGCGAAACCTCCCTTATTGACTCAGCTCGAACGACGCTAAACAACGTTGTTTCATCGCTGAATGGAAACAGCGGAGTGATGTCGGTGCGCATGTTGCCTGAAACGCTGAACAGCCTCGCGGTTTCCTCTAACCCTCAAGACGCAGAACTGCTTGGACAACTTCAGACTGTGCTCGCCAAACATCAAGTGCTCGCTTCCACTTTTGTTCCTTTTGATCCATCTAGTGCTGAGAAAGCAAAACTTGGTGCCGAATTTGATAAGCAGCTTTCACGTGGAGTGGAAATTTTGGATTCGCGCAACGGCGACGCAGTGATCAACCCCCGAACGTGGTTCTCTACGCGACCACTGAATTCGGACGGTGTGGCACTGCTCGCTCGCGCCGGTTTCACCAACGTGGTGTTCTCCCCACAAGCCGCTCAATCACTTGGTGCACTCGATTCCTACACCAAGCAATACCGGGCGATGTACCCCGATGACGCAACAAAAAAGGTGTCAATTGCTGTTGCCGACCCGCGGCTTGCAACTTCGCTTTCAGGCAACACAACAAACCCTGTACAAACCAGCATGGCTGTGGCAGCAGAAATCGTTACTCAACAAGGCGAACTGGCAGTTGGTCAACGCCAACCGCTTGATCACCACCTCATTGTGTCAACGACGGATGGATTGCTTCCCAACCCCGTACTGGTGAACTCATTGCTTGTTGCATTGGCCAACGCACCCCAGATAACACTGAGGCCACTTGGTTCCATTCGCCGTGCAACCGAAGCGTCAACACCACTCACGATGCCAAGTGGAACGCCAATTGACCTTCGGGCGCGGCGACCACAATTGCAATCTGTTGTCAATGAAATTGCGTCAACAAATTCCATGTTGACTGCAACCGCACCGTCACGAATGTGGTGGGAAGATTCGCTACTCCTTATTCAAAGCGATGCGCTCAATAATGATCGCTTTGATCAGTACCTCAAAGGATTCAGGGCGCAACTTCGAGCTTTTCGTGCGTCGGTGAGTGTTCCCGAATCGCTGACCTTTACGTTGAGCGGAAAAACCAGCGATCTTCGATTGCAGTTACGCAATAGCGCCAGCATGCCGTTGTCGGTACTCGTCACGCTGTCGAGCGCGAAACTCACCTTTCCCGAAAAACCCCAAGTGGTCACGGTTGATGCAAACTCTGCTGTTGACCTGATTGTTCCAGTAATCGCTCGCGCAAACGGAACCTTTCCTCTTGAAGTGGTGCTGTATACGCCGGACGGGACAGCACAAGTAGGAAAACGAATTCGGCTGTCTGCGCGAGTGAGTGCGCTTGCTGGTTTAGGGCAATTGGCCACTGGGGTTGCGTTGTTACTGCTCGCATCCTGGTGGGTTGCGCACTGGCGCAAGCAGCACCGCGTGAAAGCAGTCGAAAACCATCCTGCAGTACGCTAATTACATGACCATTCGAATTGTCACCGACAGTGCTTGCGACCTACCTCAGTACCTCATCGATCAGCACAAGATTTCTATCGTTCCGCTTTCTGTACGTTTCGGTGAACACGAATTCATTGACCGACAAGATTTAACCACCGAGCAATTTTGGACACGGTGCGATTCGTCTCCGGTTCTGCCTGAAACCGCGGCGCCATCACCTGGCCAATTTGAAGCAGAGTTTCGAAAACTTGCTGCCGAAGGCGCAACTGGCATTGTGATGGTTGCGTTGTCTGGTGTTCTTTCCGCCACCATGCAAAGTGCCGAGCTTGCTGCCAAAGCAGTTGCTGGACATATTTCAGTTCGTGTCGTCGACAGCCGTTCAGGAAGCATGGGCCAAGGAATCACGGTCATTGCATGCGCAAAGCTTGCGGCAACAGGTGCGTCTTTGGATGAAGTTGTGGCACTTGGCGAAAGCCTCGCCCAACGCTCCAAGGTGTGGGGTGCCCTTGACACTCTGGAGAATCTGAAAAAGGGTGGCCGAATTGGTGGAGCAAAAGCGATGCTTGCCTCTGCACTATCAATTAAGCCGATTATTGAAATCATTGATGGCAAGGTTGAAGAGGGTGGCAAGCAGCGCACCCGCAGCAAGGCTCTTGCGTTTTTGATTGAAAAAGTACGAGACGCAGGCCCAATCGAAAACCTTGCGGTTTTGCAAGCAAACTGCAGTGATTTTGAGGCGTTTGTCGAGAGTCTTCGTGAGATTTACTCAGGCGAAATCATTGTCGGCGACATTGGACCAATTATTGGCACACACACTGGTGCCGGAACCATCGGTGTTGCGTTTCACACCAAACAGTAACGACGAAGCTTTGGTTTTCGGCGGAGATATCCCCGATTCATAAGGGGTTGCAGCACTAGCGTCGCTTCACAGCGATGAATGAAAAAGGTGTGCTCCCTGGCCTCATTGGAGGCCGCTATCTCTTAGAGAGCAAAATTGCTCACGGTGGCATGGCTGTGGTGTGGCTTGCTAAAGACACATTCCTTGATCGCAAAGTTGCAGTGAAACTATTGCGCCCACATCTGGTTAATGATGCAACGTTGGCAGAACGTTTTCGACGCGAGGCAATTGCCTGCGCGGGAATAACACATCAAAACATTGTTGCCGTGTATGACTGCATTGAACACAACGGTCAGCAAGCGGTCATCATGCAATACGTCAAGGGAAAGAGTTTGCGTGAGTTGCTCGACAAACAGCAACGACTCGGACCAAAACTCACGATCCACATTGGCATGTCAATTGCTGCGGCATTAGAAGAAGCACACAACAAAAACTTCATTCATCGCGATGTGAAACCAGGAAACATTTTGCTTACGCCAGAGGGCAAAGTGTTACTCACCGACTTTGGAATTGCGAAAGCAATGACATCAACCGAGGCTGATCTCACTCATGACAACATCATGATGGGAACGGCAAAATACTTAGCCCCTGAACAAGTTCGTGGAAAACCTTTGGATGGTCGATCCGACCTGTATTCATTGGGTCTCGTGCTCTACGAATGCTTGGCTGGCAGGGTTCCGTTTTTGGGTGAGTCGGACGCCGACACTGCCCTTGCTCGATTGCAGCGCGAACCGACCGACCTCGCGCGACTTCGGCCTTCACTGTCACCGCAGCTTGTCAAAATTATTCACAAACTGTTATCGCGAAATCCTGAGCATCGTTTCGCAACTGGGTATGAAACAAAAGTTGCATTGCACTCTGCTCTTACTGGCGCGCACGATAAAACCACTGAGCTCACGCCGCCTACGGGAATAACTCTTGAAGAAGAGGAAGTGTTTACTCCTCGCGAGCCAGTTCGCCCGATGACACCACCGCGTGGCGAGCAACGACAACCGCAGTCAGCACCGCCGTTTGCGCTCCGCAGAATGTTTGTCGGCCTGATTGCACTCAGCCTGATTGCTGGCGTGGCATTGTGGCGAGTTTCTGGAAACAACGCAACAGAAATTGCTGCTGCTCCCGAACCGGCGGCAGTTGTTGAACCGGTTGCCATTGCGTCTATTTCTACATTTGATCCACTGGGTGACGATGGCGTGGAAAACGATGAATTGCTCCCGAACTTGCTCGATGGGAATGCGGCAACCATGTGGTCCACGTCGTGTTACGACAATCAATACTTCGGCAGTAAAGAATTTGTTGGTTTAGTGGTTCAGCTCAACCGAGCGGCTACTGGCACCCTGCGAGTGGGAATGCAAAATGCCCCATGGGCTATTGATGTATTTGCATCTGCCGAAACAGCGCCAACCGACATCAATCAATGGGGCGCCAGCATTGATGGCGGTTACAACACCAAACGCGAACGAGCAAGTTTTGTTGTCTCTACACCTGCTCAATTCATCCTGATAAAAATTCGCGAAGCAGGAAAGAGCGCTAACTGCAGTGCATCAAACCCATATCAGGGTGTCCTCGCAGGTGTGGCCTTCACCGAGGGTTAGCCTGAACTCAATGGTTTCTAATCCATTCTCCGACCCAAACTGGTCCACTGCCGTGGTCGATTTCATCGACCGGTGGCTTGGTTTCGTGCGTGATCACACCACGCGACCACTGATTGCCGTTATCCGCGGACTTGTTTTTGGAACGATGGCTCTTGTTGGGGTCTTGTTCTGCGTCGTGATCTTGCTCATTGGAATCATGCGTGCGCTCATTTCGCTTGGTGATGTGTGGCTAAGCCACGACACCGCCGTATGGGTTGCCTATTTCGTGCTCGGTGCTATTTTCTTGGCCCTTGGAGCATTGGGCATGCGCAAACGTCGCCCGCGCGACTAAGTTTTTGTCACCTCTCACGACAAAGGCGCTGTTTTTCTTATGGCAATTCATCACAAAGTTTTGATTATTGGTTCGGGTCCAGCCGGTCTTACCGCTGCCATCTATACGGCGCGGGCCGGATTGCTTCCTTTGGTAATCGAGGGTGAGCCGAGCTCAACTTCAGACCAACCGGGTGGCCAACTCATGCTCACCACCGAAGTAGAAAACTTTCCTGGTTTTCCTGAGGGCATTATGGGTCCAGAACTCATGACTCGTTGCCGTGAGCAAGCAGCGCGATTTGGCGCCGAATTCATTACCGAAAAAGTCACCCGCGTTGACTTCTCTAGCCGACCATTCCGCGCATGGGTTCGCGATACGGAATACAGCGCCGACAGTGTCATTGTGAGCACTGGTGCACAGTCGCTGATGTTGGGCCTTCCTGAAGAACCACGTTTGATTGGTCACGGTCTGTCCACGTGTGCAACATGCGACGGATTTTTCTTCCGTGGTCAAGAAATTGCTGTTGTTGGCGGTGGAGACTCCGCACTTGAAGAAGCACAGTTTCTTACCAAGTTCGCATCAAAGGTGCATTTGATTGTTCGTCGCGACGCTTTGCGTGCGTCAAAAATTATGCAAGACCGTGCACTTGCCAATGAAAAGATTTCGGTGATCTGGAATTCAACCGTGTCAAAAATTCACGGCGACGACAAAGTGACTGGAATAGAACTGACCGACACGCAAACTGGTGCAACAAGTGAACTGGGTGTAACTGGAATTTTCATTGCAATCGGACACCGACCAAACACCGACTTGTTTAAGGGTGTCCTTGACATGGAGGACTCGGGTTACCTGATTACAAAACCAGGTTCTACCTACACCAACATTGAAGGTGTGTTCGCCTGCGGAGACGTGCAAGACCACACCTACCGTCAAGCAATTACCGCTGCGGGTTCAGGGTGCATGGCTGCAATTGATAGCGAGCGCTGGTTAGAGCACCAGCACTAATCGGTCACACCTGAGGTAATTTCACGCGTTGGCGTGTCGCACTCAGTACTATTTCAGTACACAACTTCGAAGGACTCGTTATGGCTCAATCAATTACCACGCTTACATCTGCAAATTTTGACGAAACAATTGGCAGCTCAGACACGCCTATTTTGGTTGACTTTTGGGCCGAATGGTGCGGACCATGCAAAGCCATTGCTCCTGTACTCGCAGAAATTGCAACCGAGCAAGCAGGAAACATCACCATTGCAAAACTCAATGTTGACGACTATGGCGACATCGCCATGCGCTTCAATGTCATGAGCATTCCAACACTCATTGTGTTTAACAAGGGTGAAGCCGCAAAGCGTTTGGTTGGAGCTGTTGGTAAAGGCAAGTTGCTACAGGAGCTCGCAGAATTTCTTCCGAACTCCCGCTAACGCAAGGTAGTCACGGCACAGCCGTGCACGATCTTCAGCGTCGACTCGTTGCTGCAAGCGTGCTTGCATATGAATCGTTTGAGCCAGGTGTGTATTGTGTTCGTACCGAAGAGGTGGTTGCAGAGTTTCAACAACTTCGCGGCTTACCTGTAACCGGAACATGCGACCATCTCACATGGACAACGCTTGTGGAGTCTTCTTGGGTGTTAGGCGCACGACTGCTGTATCTAACTTCTCCGCACATGCGTGGTGATGACGTTCAAGCAATGCAAACAGTGCTTGCCAAATTGGGTTTTGATTGCGGCCGCGCAGATGGAATTTTTGGGCCGAACACATTGCGCGCGCTTACCGAGTTTCAACAAAACTACGGAATCACTGCTGACGGAATTTGTGGAGTGAATTCAATTCGCGCACTAGAACGAACCAGTAGTCAAAGCGGTGAAGGTCCTGGAATTGTGACCGTGCGTGAATATGAAACTTTGCTGACTGCGCAACACAACACTGAACGTCCGCGCATTGTGATTGGCTGCTTCGACAACAACACTCGTCTCACTCGCCTGCTGGTGCGTGAGTTACGCAACCGCGGCGATGATGTAATGACCATTGAAAACGCAGACCCTCACGCTCATGCGCGAACGGCAAACTCGTTCGGTGCAGATTTGTACCTCGGTGTGTCGAGTGCTTCAACGCATGGGGTGCACTTTGCCTTTTACGAAACCGGCTCATTCGTTTCAGCAGGTGGCAAAGTTGCGGCAGAGTTGTATGCCGAGAACGTCCGGTTGGCAGACGGTGCTCTACCGATTTCGGTAGGTGGCATGCAGCTTCCGGTTCTCCGTGAAACACGGATGCCAGCGGTAATGTGCACCATTGGCCATGAGGGTGAAAGCGACCGTGCCCTTGGAGTGGTTCCCGCTTTGGCTCAAGCCATTACGCAATGGAGCAATCAGCCACTGTAAAAGTTATCCACAGGTTTATACACACTCTGTGCACAATCTCAAGTTCGTCTTCACAGTAAACCTTTACCCAAGACTCATATGGATTTACTCGTCGAGATCAGGGCCTTCGGTCATCAATCGGTAAATTCGCTCGAGGTCCTCGAGATCGGCAAACTCCACCACCATTTTTCCGTGCTTACCTGACAACGTCACCGTGACAGGTGTGGCGAGGTGTTCGGACAACAATTCCTCAAGCTCGTGAAGACCGGGTTCTTTAACGAGATTCACTCGCCCTGGAGTTCCTGTCTTTGGTTTTACGCCGGTTGCTCCAGGTTTTGGAATAACCGTGGTTGAACTTGCGCCAGGGTTGACTGCGTTCCGCACTGCCTCTTCAAGTCCGCGCACGGTCAGGCTTTGGTCAACTGCTACTCGAGCAAGTGATTCCTGCAGCGCGCGATCGGGGGTGCCGGGTAATTGCCGAACGGCTTTTTCCCACCTTGGCAGCCACTTGCTCGTGGGTCATGGAGAAATCTTCAAGCAACTGCTGATACGCGGCTGCTTCTTCAAGTGGTGTGAGGTCTTGACGGTGAAGGTTTTCGACCAGCGCTTGCTCAACTGACGACACATCATCGGTGACTCGAACAATGGCTGGAATGGTGGACAGTCCGGCCCGTTTTGAGGCCCGCCAACGACGCTCGCCCGCAATAAGTTCAAATCGATCTGGTGTGGATGATGGACGAACCAAAACTGGTTGCAACAAACCAATTGCCTTGATTGACGCTGAAAGTTCAGCGAGTGAGTCCTCGTCGAAGTGATTTCGCGGTTGATTTGGGTTTGGATCAATGGAGGAAACCGAAATTTCCTGCAATCCTGTGCCTGTTCCACCACCATCACGCGGTGTCATTACCGTTGATCCCGTTGGAATCAACGCATCTAAACCTCTACCGAGTCCCGATTTGCGCGCCACCACTCACCTCCAGTGCCACTGCTCGATATGCCTTTGC
>JBJOOQ010000042.1:0-12356 GCA_046051205.1 Actinomycetota bacterium | reverse complement strand
GAATTCGTTTACCGTGTTCGTTGGCGAAACCCCTGTGACCCCAACTGCTGTTTCAATTAGTGGCACTTCAGTATTGCTGACATTAAGTGGTCCAGATTCAGTCCCTAGTGGGACCGAAGTTCGTGTTTCATATGTTGCGCCAGCCGCAAGTACGTCCACAACCAATGCGGCAATTCAAGACATTGTGGGTAATGATGCGCTGTCATTTTCAGGTACGACTAAGCCGACATCTTCCATCTGGAACTGGGTCGAGACCTTTGATGCAGCAACGATGTCAACGATTAACTCGCAATGTCCGGGTGGTGGAAGCATTAACCGTTCGAAGCAAACGGCACTTCCCAACGGTGTTACGTACACGGTTGGCGTAACGGGGCCGTATCTCTGTATCCATGATGTGACAGAGTCATTGAGTCAACGTGGTGGTGCTGCGGGCATGTTCGTCGCAACTGGCCTTGTCACCGAGCCTGGACTAAAAATCACCACATCAAATGATGGTTGTTTGGCCAATGAAATTTGTGGTGGTCGTGGTCGAATGTCTCTCACATTCAGCCAACCAGTAGTGAACCCAGTATTTTCTTTTGCTGGCTGGGGAGGCAGGGCTAGCGGTGTTTCCTGGAGCGAAATGCGGGTGCTTACTGCAGGGGTCACTGTGTCAAAACTGAGTGGCACAAATATTTTGGTTTCTACAGATGGAAAATATGTAGAAGACAACGGACAAGCGAGCAGTACCGACTGTAACGCCAGTACCGGTGCGGCTTCTGCAGTGTGTGGGTCTTTGCAAATAAATGGAACAATCTCCACGGTCGAATTTGAACTGTTTCAGCAAACCTCTGGTGGAACTGGTAACGAAGACACGTGGAACATCACTGCGAGCATGGCTGAAGACTTTGGTTTGGTCCCAACGACATACGAGGCGTCGGGTGTAGCGAGTCATGGCGTTGGAACGCTGAGGTTGGGTGCAACTGTTGAAGCCGACCAAGCCTCTGCTTTGTATGCAACAACAAATGCCGATTCGGTGCCGCGCTGGACTTCTCTTGCAAACAACGCAAAGAAAGACGATGGCGTTGCAGCATGGATCAGTTCTCCGACCATCACATTTGTGCCGGATTCGACGTACAGCACGACTGTTTCCTTGAATGGAGTGGAGCGAACAGCAAATTTGTGCGGTTGGATTGACTTCAATCGTGACGAATATTTTGCCTTTAGCGAGCGTGCATGTGCCACTGACCCTGTTGCCAACAACAGCCATGCTTACTTGGACCGTCCCGGCAACAGTTGGCAGTGGTCTTACTTATGCGCGCGTTCGCTTAAGTTACGACACGATAACTGACGCAGTCGGAAAACTGGGAACGGGTGAGGTTGAGGACTACTCGATGTTGCTTCCCTCAAACAGTCTGCCTGCTGGAGTTAACGACACGTCGATAAATGGTCAAGACATCAATCAAACGATTTCGCCGTTAACAAACGATCAGTTCGAAACTGGTTTTCCAGCGAATAACGCAACGCTGAAGTTGTGTGGAAGCGGGCAAACGCCAAATACTTGTTCAGTCACCACTCTTCAGGTTGACGGTCAAGGAACCTATACGGTCAATTCCGACGGCACTGTCACTTTTGACCCAATTTCAACCTTTACTGGCACAGCTACTCCGGTTACATATCAAATCACTGATACACAGGCCACACCACGCACGACTTCAGCAACCATTACGCCAACGGTGGTTCCAAGGCCAACCGCGACAGCAGACACAACAAGTGGTCTGTTGAATGTTGCGCAGTCAATCAACCCTCGTGCCAATGACACGGCAGGAAGTGCAAGCGCGCCTCTGAACGCAACAACGGTGAGGCTGTGTGGATCAACGGAGTCGGCGCCGAATTGCACTGCAACATCAGTTTCGGTTACTGGCGGCGTGTATTCGGTAAATCAAACAACCGGAATTATTACTTTTACGCCGACAACCAACTATGTCGGTACTCCTGTTGCAGTTACATATCAGGTGAAGGACTCGCTCAATCAAACGGCATCATCTACCTACACGCCAACGATTATCGCTACGCCAACTGCAACAAATGACACGTCATCCGGGGCATGGAATATCAATCAAACAATTTCCCCCTTTGCCAATGACGCGAGTGTGAGCGGTCATCCGCTTGGCAGCATGTTCTTGTGTGGTCTGTCTCCCGTGGAGACACCTAACTCGTGTAGCCAACGAAACCTGACTACCTCCGATGGTACGTACACAGTGAATGCCAATGGCACGGTGACGTTCGATCCGCTACCAACGTTTACGGGTACAGCCACTCAGCCGGTGACATATCAAGCAGTCGATGATTTGGGTCAGTATGTCAATGCCACGATTACACCATCGGTAACGCCTCCACCAGCACCTACGGCTAGTGCGGACACGTCGTCAAATTATGTCAACGTGACTCAAACGAAGAATGTGCTCACGAACGACACGACGGCTGACCCGCTTATCACGCTGGATGCAACTTCGGTTCGACTGTGCGGCAGTGGGCAGGTAAAGCCAAACTGTACGGCTACCTCGGTTGCGGTGACTGGCGGAACATATTCAGTCGATACCACAACAGGAATTGTTTCGTTTACACCTACGGCAAACTGGACAGGGACTGCAACACCCGTGACCTATCAAGTCACTGATTCAACAAATCAAAAAGTTTCTGCAACGTACACGCCTACGGTTATTGCTGCTGTTAATGACACGTCGTCTGGCGCGTGGAATGTAAATCAAACCATTTCTCCGTTCGCAAACGATGTTTCAGTAGTGGGTTATCCATTTGGGTCGTTAAAGCTTTGCGGCACGGGTGAAACTCCGAATGGCTGCACTGTAACTACGTTGGTCGTTGACGGCGAGGGAACGTACACGGTGAATGCAAACGGCACCGTCACATTTGACCCATTGCCAACATTTAGTGGTACTGCAACTCCTGTGCGGTATCAAGCGGTTGATGGCCTAGGTCAATATGTAAATGCAACAATTACGCCAAGTGTTACGCCACCACCACTTCCAGTTGCTGTTGCGGATACTTCAGCCAATTTGCTCAATGTCGTTCAAACAATGAACGTGCTTGCAAACGATACGACGATTGACCCGCTCATTACCTTGACTGCGTCTTCGGTTCGGTTGTGTGGAAGCGGTGAAGTAAGTCCGAGCTGTACGCAGACTTCAGTTGCGGTTACTGGCGGAACCTATTCGGTAAATACCACAACGGGTCTGGTGTCATTTACGCCAACAACCGATGTAAGCGGAACTGCTCCATCGGTGACGTATCAAGTGACATCATCAACGAATCAGACCGTGTCATCTACGTACACGGCAACCGTGTATCCAAAACCTGTAGGTGTAAATGAAGCAATTAGTGGGGCATATGACACGAACCAGGTGTACTCGCCGCTGACAAACGATGGATTTAGCAGCATTGCTCCCGTTGTGTTGTCAACCTTCAAATTGTGTGGAACGAGCCAAACCCCTAACAGCTGTTCAGAAACAACTGTGACGATCGCAAATCAGGGAACGTACACGATTAATCCTGATGGAACAGTTACGTTCGACCCACTTCCAACATTTAGTGGCATTGCAACTCCTGTGCGATATCAAGCTGCAGACACACTTGGTCAATATGTGAATGCAACTATCTCTCCAACCGTTGCTGCACCAACTGCGCCAGATGCCACGGATCAAACCAAATCCGTGCTGCGGGGCAATACGGTGTCGTTTACCACGATTACTGGAACATCTGGACTTGCCACCGGCACTGGCCTGCAAACAAGTGGTGCTAACGCAACCTGTTTAATCGTTCCTGGGTCGAGTCCTGCATTATGTGATTCTGACAATGTGGTGACTATTGCGGGCGAAGGTACGTTCACTCTGAACCCAGCAACTGGTGTTGTGACGTATGCGGCAGATGCAAACGCAACTGGTGGCACCAAGACATCAATCACGTATCGAGTAACTGACATTGTTGGTCAGACCGATACAGGCGAACTTACCCCAGTAATTGCACCTCCACCAACAGCTACCGATGACACGTCTACGGGTAACTGGGACACCAACCAAGCCATTGCAATTCTTGCCAATGACATATCGGGAGCAGCGAGTGCTCCGCTTGTTCCTTCGACCGTGAAATTGTGTGGTGCTAACCAAACTCCAAATAGTTGCAACGTGACAACTCTGGTGGTTCCTAATGAAGGAACGTACACAGTGCAGCCTGATGGCAACGTTGTTTTTGATCCGTTGCCAACATTTACAGGTACGGCGACTGCTGTTAGGTACCAGGTGGCAGACACTCTTGGTCAGGTAACAAACGCAACGATTACACCAACTGTTCGTGTAGCTCCAGATGCAGTCAACGATATTTCTTCAGGAAATTACGACACGAACCAAGTGATTAATCCTTTAACCAACGATGTGAATGGCACTGGCACCATTGACCCAACGACAGTAAAGCTCTGTGGCACAGGCCAGACTGCGCCAAATTGTACGCAAACCACGCTGACAGTTTCTGGAGTGGGCACGTACACCGTGAATACAACAACAGGGGCAGTGACATTTGATCCTTTGCCTACCTTTACTGGAACTGCACCAGCAGTGACATATCAAGTTTCAGATTCGTTTGGCCAAACTGATAGTGCAACCATTACGCCAACGGTTGGCGCTCCGCCACTGCCGGTTGCGGTAAACGACGCCCTAACGAGCAGCTGGGATACGAACCAGACGTATACGCCGACGGCTAATGACACTGTTGGATCGTCGTTCCCTTTAATCGCAACCACGGTGAAATTGTGCTCAGCCTTACAGACGGCACCTGCGTGTAACGCAACGACACTGACCGTGTCTAATGAAGGCACGTACACGGTGAATGCGAACGGAACAGTTACCTTTGATCCATTGCCATCCTTTAGCGGAACTGCAACTCCAGTTACGTATCAAGCAACTGACTCACTTGGTCGCACCGATGATGCAACGATCACCCCAACAGTGACACCACCGCCGGCTCCTGTTGCAACACCGGAAACAAAGGCTGTAATCCCTGGTGGGACAGCAACATTTACGACGATTACTGGGACTTCTGGCTTGGCTACGGGAACGCAGCTGCAAACAAGTGGAGCCAAGGCAACATGCCTCATTACGCCAGGTTCCAACCCCGCAGCATGTGATGCCGACAACGTGGTGACAATTGCCGGCGAGGGTACTTTCACGCTGAACCCAACTACCGGAGTTGTTACATTTGTGGCTGCAACGAATGCGACAGCAGGAACAAAGACTGCTCTCACATATCGAGTAACCGATGTAACTGGTCAAACCGCTACAAGCACCTTGACACCGGTGATTCCGCAGCCACCAGTTGCTAACCCTGACACCAATACAGGTGACTGGGATACCAACCAAACTATTTCTCCGCTTACGAACGACACGCCTGGGGCGGTGAGTGCGCCGCTAGTTGCCTCAACAGTGAAGCTGTGTGGCGTTGCTCCGAGTGCGCAGACACCAAACAATTGCACTCAGACGTCTTTGACGATCGCAAACCAAGGTACGTACACGGTTAACCCAGATGGCACGGTCACATTCGATCCACTGCCAACGTTCAACGGCACAGCAACTGCAGTGAAATATCAAGTTGCAGATTCACTTGGTCAAATTGCTGACAGCACGATTACGCCAACTGTTCGAGCACCTCGCACACCAACTGCTACGCCTGATACGAAAACAGGAAATTGGGACACGAACCAAACGATTACACCATTAAGCAATGACACACCAGGTGAACCAACGGCTCCACTTGTTGCGTCGACGGTGAAGCTGTGCGGTGTTACTCCAAACGCGCAAACGCCGAACAATTGCACTCAGACAACGTTGACGATTGCGAACCAGGGAACATATACGGTGAACGCAGATGGCACGGTGACGTTCGATCCGCTGCCTTCATTTACTGGAACGGCCACTGCGGTGAAGTATCAAGTGACAGACACCATTGGCCAGACGGTGAACACCACGATTACGCCAACGGTTCTGGCGCCACCCGCACCTGTTGCAACCCCAGGGACGGTTTCTCTGATTGCCGGTGGAACGAAAGACTTTGCACCAATCTTTGGCACCAATGCGCTTGCCGCAAAAGCAACTGGTGGTCCAGACCTGACTAACTCAACAGTGTGCATTGTGGACCCTGCGACCCCAACTGTTTGTGGAACTACTTCGGTCACCATTGCTGGTGAAGGAACATTTACGCTCGATACTGCTACCGGAATCGTCACCTACACGGCACTCAGCACTGCAACTGCTGGAGCCAAGACGGCAATTAGCTACAAGATCACTGACTCGTTGGGTGTGACCGTGACCAGCACACTAACTCCGACAATTATTCCAAAGCCAACTGCGCGTCCAGATACCTCACGAGGCGTGATGGAACAAACTCAGACGTTGTCACCCGTAGGCAACGATTCACCTGGTGCAATTGCGTACCCTCTTGACCCAAAAACAGTTTTGTTATGTGGTGCGACAGAGACTGCGCCAACATGTACGCAAACAACAGTCACCGTTGCGGGTGAAGGCACTTATGTTGTTCAATCAAATGGCACGGTGAAGTTCACTCCGGAGGCAACCTATTACGGCACTGCCACACCAGTTCGATACATCGTGAAGGACAGCCTTGGACAAGTCGCAACGTCTACGTTGACACCAACCGTCGTGCCACCTCCTGCACCAATTACCGAATTGGATACTGGTATTGCCGAACAAGGTTCACCAGTAGTGCTTTCACCGTGGTCGAACGACAACGGTGGAGTGGTGCCGGCAGGAGTCACGGGCACAGTAGAGCTCGTTCCAAACAGTGTTCGCTTATGCGGAACTACCGATAACGCACCAACGTGCACGCGCACATCATTAACAACCGATGATGGAACGTACACAGTTGATACCACTACGGGCAAGGTGACCTTCGTTCATCGTGCAGGATTTGTTGGAACAGTTACGCAGCCAGTGACGTATCAAATTGCAAATAATTGGACTGGTCAGTCAGGAATTGGTATCACGACGAACATTTTGATTCCAACGATCATTCCGCCTGCACCTCCAGCACCACCTCCAGCACCAGTTGCAGTACTCGCGGATCCACACGCAGTGGTAGACGTTTCAACCGGTGCGTGGGATACGAATCAAATTATTTCAGTATTTACTAATGACGTATTCCCGGGCAGTGATGCCTCACTGGTGTCAATCAAACTGTGCGCAACGCTTGATGGCCAGATGGCAACTGGATCAGTGTCACAGGGATGTGCTGAAACAACATTGACGGTTCCAGGCGAAGGCACGTATACGGTTAATTCAGATGGCACTGTGACGTTTGATCCGTTGCCGTCATTCCACGGAACCGCAACTCCGATTCGTTATCAAGCCGTTGACAAACTCGGTCGATTCGTCAACTCAACAATTACGCCAACCGTTGACGCACCACCGGTAATCATCACCACAAGTAACGAACTACCTGCAACTGGCGAGAACTTACTGGCTGAAATAGTCGCAATCCTGTTGCTGGCTGTTATTGGAATCGTCTTGCGTAAAAGAGTTAAAAACGCTTAATTGCGTGGTTTAGCCAGCACTGACGGTGGAGTCGAATGTGGGTAAACGGCTTTTAAAGCACCCCACCACACCCATCGTTTAGCAGTTGAAAATCGTGGCTCGCAAGTGACGAGCGTGATCACTTTGTATGGCTCGCTCGCCGCAATACCGACTTCTGGCACTCTGCTATTTCCAGTAATCCACATCGCGGAAGAGTGCACAATTTTGTCGTACTTCAAGGTGTAGACGAACCAGAATTCTTTCGTTTCAACAATAACTTCGTCACCAATTTGCAGCTGTTCAATGTGCGCAAAGGGTTGTCCATACGACGTGCGATGGCCGAATAATGAAAAGTTTCCGTCTGCTCCTGGAATTTGCGATTGCGGGTAATGCCCAACACCAGAATCGAGTTGCTTGCTTTGTACACCTTCAAAAATTGGTGTTGCCCATACATCGTTACCAATGCGTGGGATGTAGAGAAGAGCGAAAGCTTCCTGATTGGTTGGAGCATTGATCGGTTTAACCTCCGCCGGCGCAATGGTGACTGCAGGTGTTGAGTAGGGGATAGTGGTGGCGGTGTTCAAGCCCCATGATGCAATCAGCTCTTCTCGTGCTGCTTCAGCGGCCTTATCTGAGAAATAATTACTGATCCACAATCGATAAACCAGCATGCTGGCAAGAAACAATGCGCCGCCTAAGCACAGGCTGCTCACTATGCGAAGAAATTTCTTTCGTTGTGGGGTCTGAATCATTTCCAATCATGAACACTAATTGCCCATGAACGGTTGCGGTCTGCGTGGTGGATGCATAACTGAAGTTGCCAACCAGTTGTTGGCTCGTTGGTGTCCCACCAAAACCACTGCAATGAGTTCACTGCAGTTTCTAGTTCATCGTTACCCAGTGGCCAGTGAAAAGTTTTCTCTGTGAGTGCTGCAATGGTCCACCATGCTGCATCACGACCTAATGCATTGCCGCGTCGTCTTCCGTGAGCGCCTCCGCTTGCACCTGCCCATGTGAGCCAGGCGAGTGCTTCGCCGGATGTGAGCAGTGACAATCGGGCTTCTTGTACTTCTAGAGAGGCAAGTGCTTCAAGCACCGAACCTTCGACACACGAGATGCGCAATTCGCCGTTGGACTGTGTTGTCCATGCATCGACAAGTTGGTGAAATGCGGTTGAAGCCTCGGAGTCGGTAACAACGTTTGCTGACGACGCAGGAACAGCAATTGCTTTTCCCATGTCAGGAACTGCAGGAGTGGGGAATTTGGCTTCATTGTCGTGGTATTCGGCAAGTGCGTAATTCGTTTCGATTGGCAGCAGTGAGCACGGAGACTCAAGTGCGGGGAAGAGTTCGCCGTCAACGCTCTGGCCTCGAATGCCACATTCGTGTGCAATGTAAGTAGAAGTAGGTGATGGCTGAAGAAACTCGCTGAGTTCTGACCATTGATGATTCTGCGCAATGACCTCTGTCAACGGACCCATGGTGAATCGACCTGCCTCTTCGTCCACAACCTGCACGGCTATTTCTGCAGGTGCAAGCAGCGCAAGACGGTATTCGGCGAGCGTTGATGCGGGCCACACCTGGCGACCATTGGCAACGGCTGCCTTGCAAGCATCGCGTAAGCCAAGCAGGTCGTGCCAGCTGCGGGTTTCGCAGTAATCGTCAATCAGGCGCACGAGACCGTCAAGGTCTGCACTGTTGATGAGGTCGTACTGCGATTCGCTCACACCAGTGGCCACGGGTAGCGCGAACCGGTTTTGTCAATGGGGAAGGCGCCGCCTTCGCAGATCCATTGCGCACGCTCCTGCAGTGCAAACACTTCGTCGCTGCTCAGCAGCGCTGAAATATTCAGTGGAACCGATTCAACGAGCGGCTTAATGACGTCGCGTAATTGCTGCGGAAGTTCTTCGCCACCGAATTCCCAAATGACTGTGCGCAGTTTGAAGTCTGCAGCAAAGCACACGCCATGATCAATTGCCCACACGCGTTGCGCGGTATCGAGCAAGCAGTGCCCGCCCTTGCGATCGGTGTTGTTGGCAACAATGTCGAATGCGCACATTGCGCGCAAGCGGTCGTGGAGTTCTGGTCGGTTTTCGTAAATGCTGAAGTAATGCTCATCAAGTACAGCGTTCACAAAGAACTGCACCGAGCCTTCGCCAAATTGCCCCTCACGCAGAACGGTTGGCGGAACAATGTCTAACGACATTGCTTCCGAAAGTTCGTATGCAGCAATTTCGCGTTTGTGCAGGCCTGGCTCGAAATCCCACAGTGGGCGTTCACCTTTCAGTGGTTTGTAGATGCCCTGGCAATGCATGTCGCCGTTGGTGATGTTCACAAGAAACGTGGCGTTACTGCTGTAGGGCATGCGCGAAACGAGTTCCATCTCGCCCTGCTTCAACAGTTGAACGAGATCGTTCTTGGGAATTAGTTCATTCGCGGACACATGTGCCCATCAATATTCATTGGGCGTCCACAGAAAATGCATGGTGGGCGCCCGGCTGCAACAACTTCGTCTGCGTGGTCACAGAATGCAACGGCTTGTCCGCGTGTGATCTGCATGCGAATGCGCGTGACCTCTGCGTCCATGATTGGCTCTTCGTTTTCGTCGAACGGAACAAGTTCTTCAATTTGAATAACCATGCGGTCGTTGCGCGGGTCGTATGCAATGCCAACGGTGCCAATGGTGAAGTTCACGTCCATTGGGCTCGACAACTGCAGCATTTCATCCATAGGACGTTCGCGCACGTCTGGTGCATCGGCGAGCAATTGGCGAATGTACTGCGACAACGCAGCAACTTGCTGCTTCTCGCACTTCATGGTGAAGCGACTGCTGTCGGCTCGTACTTGAATGACGAATGTGCGTTGACCAGGTTGTCCGAGCGCGCCAGTAGTGAAGGCGTCGGTCTCGTCGAATTCGTAAAAGTCACTCATGAGAAATTCAGTTCAGGAAGGACGCAGATCGGCGAGCGATCCGCCCGTTGAGTTAACGGTGAGCACTACTGGTCCGCTTGGTGAATAGGCAACTGCAGAAACTGAGCATGTGCTGATAACGATTCGTTGAAACAAGTCAATGTGCGTGCCCATCGCATGAGCAACCGCGGCTTTGATTGGGTCGGCATGCGAAACGCACACCACAATTCCGCCTGGGTGCTTGGCTCGAATGTCATCGAGAGCGCTGACCATGCGCTGCTGCATTTCGGTGAAGCTTTCGCCATGTGGAAAACGGAAGGTGCTTGGTGCTTTTTGCACGGTTGTCCACTCTGGCTTCTTCATCAGCGCAGTTAGTTGTGCACCAGTCCAGTCGCCAAAGTCGCACTCAAGCAGGCCCTTATGAATGTTCACCTTCTGACCAAGAATTTTGCCAATCGGCGCTGCGGTTTCGCGAGCACGTTCAAGTGGCGATGCATACACAGCAGACACGCCCTTGATTTCGCCAATGCGCCTGGCAACTGCTTCGGCTTCGGCCTTGCCTGAATCGGCGAGGTGCAGTCCAGCAGCTCTGCCGGGAAGCACCTTGCCCGTTGTTGGCGTGCGACCATGCCGAACCATCAAGATCAATGTCGGTGAGTTTTTCGTTGGGCGTGCCATGAGTTACTTTCCAAACTATCGTGCCTTGCAGTGACGACGCCATCTCAGACCACTAATGCACGGGCACTTCGTGTTTTGCAACAAGAAATTCACGATTGTGAACGCTGCCCGAGGTTGGTGAAGTGGTGTCGAACAGTTGCTGTCGAAAAACGTGCCGCATACAAAGACGAAGAATATTGGGGCAAGCCCGTTTCGGGTTTTGGCGACCCAGGCGCACGAATTGTTGTGCTTGGACTTGCACCTGGCGCACACGGCGCGAATCGCACTGGGCGAGTTTTTACTGGCGACAGAAGCGGCGAATGGCTGTTTCGGGCAATGCATAAAGCAGGACTTGCAAATCAGAAGGCATCGGAAAACCGAAATGATGGTTTGCAATTAACTGGTGCATGGGTAACCGTTGCCGTTCGTTGCGCACCGCCACAGAACAAGCCGACTCCTGCTGAAGAGAAAAAGTGCGCACCATATTTACAGCGCGAACTTGAGTTACTTACAAACGCAAAAGTGATTGTGTGTCTCGGATCAATTGCGCTGAAAGCAGCGTGCGATCAATTAGGTGTTAAGCCACGACCAAAGTTCGGTCATGGTGTGGTGGTGGATGCGGGCAAGTACACGTTGGTGTGTAGCTATCACCCAAGTCAGCAAAATACGTTCACAGGAAAACTGACTGAGAAAATGCTGAACGATGTGTTTACGAAAGCAGTGCGCCTCGCAAAGAAATAGTTAGTGGGCGGCTGGTGCGGAACCGTCTGCCTTTTTCTTCGGTGGCGGAACACCAACGAGTGGGGCAGGGTGTGCAGTTGCCGGCCAGCGCCTGCGACTTACGGTGCTGAGCAACTTCAACAACTTCATTGCAGTTGCATCGGTTTCTGCAGGACGAGCAATGACGCTGCCGTCTTTAATCATGCGGTTCATTACTTCTTCACCAAGTTCGGTGCGCACAACGCACAGGGTCCATGCGTTGTCTTCGCCAATTCCGCCGGTTGAAATGTCAGCGTGTTCTGCAGCGAAGTCTGGGCAGGTTTTGCAACCCTCACGAGTCCACTGATGACATTCCTTCAAATCGATTTCGTGGAACGAGCCGTCCTTCATCCAAATTTGGAACGCGCCCTTGATGTTCATCTTGACCATCTCTTCTTTTTTCAGGCCGTACTTGGCCAAGAAGAGTTCTTCAAAAATTGCATCGTCAAATGTTTTC
>JBJOOQ010000041.1:0-11738 GCA_046051205.1 Actinomycetota bacterium | reverse complement strand
TGCCGTGTTCGGCGGCGCTCGGCGAGACGAAGAGCGTGCGCGTGCAAAAGAGCGTGTGTATTCACACCGCGACTCATTCGGCCAGTGGGACCCAAAGAACCAGCGACCAGAACTCTGGGGCATTTACAACGGTCGCCACCGCCAAGGCGAACACTTCCGCATCTTCCCGTTGTCCAATTGGACCGAACTCGACATTTGGACATTCATTGGCGAATACAACATTGACTTGCCAAGCATTTACTACGCGCATACTCGCCCAATCTTCAAGCGCGACAACATGCTGATGGCAGTTACCGACTTCTTGCCACCAGATGAAGGCGCTGTTGTTGAGCAGATGCAAGTACGTTTCCGCACCGTTCGTTTCCGCACCGTTGGCGATGCAACATGCACCGCAGCGGTTTCGTCGAGTGCCTCAACAGTTGAAGACATCATCGCCGAGACAGCAGTTGCTCGCGTAACCGAACGTGGTGCAACCCGTGCTGACGACCGCATGTCGGAAGCTGGCATGGAATGTTGGTTCGGTAGACGACGGCAAGTCAACGCTGATCGGTCGCCTGTTGTACGACTCGAAGAGTATTTTCGAAGACCAACTCGAACACATTGAAGCAGTTAGCAAGCGTCGCGGCGACGACTATGTGGACTTGTCGCTACTAACTGACGGCTTGCGCGCCGAACGCGAACAAGGAATCACCATCGACGTTGCATACCGCTACTTTGCAACGCCAAAGCGCTCGTTCATCATTGCCGACTGTCCTGGCCACATTCAGTACACACGCAACATGATCACAGGCGCTTCCAATGTGGACCTCGCCATCGTGCTCATTGATGCTCGTACCGGCGTGATTGAACAAACGCGCCGACATAGCTTGTTGGTTTCGTTGCTAGGCGTGCCCCACTTGGTTATTTGCGTTAACAAAATGGACCTCGTTGATTATGACCAGGAAGTTTTTGATCGCATTCGTGGTGAATTTGAGGAGTTCGCATCGCGACTCGACTTACAAGACGTGACCTTCCTTCCAATTAGCGCTCTCGCCGGTGATAACTGCGTGACGCGATCAACGAAAATGGATTGGTACGAGGGCCCAACGTTGTTGCACCACTTGGAAAATGTGTACACCGCAAGCGATGACAATCGCATTGATACACGCTTCCCTGTGCAGTTTGTTATTCGCCCACAACGCGCTGACTTCCCTGATTACCGCGGATATGCAGGTCGCGTTGCCGGGGGCGTGCTGCGCGTAGGCGACGAAGTCATGGTGTTGCCTTCTGGTCTCACCAGCACAATCACGGGTATTGATTCTCCAACTGGACCAGTTGAAGAAGCCACACCTGGTCAAGCGGTCACCGTGTTGCTTGCCGATGATCTTTCGATCACTCGTGGCGACATGATCTGCCGCCCAAACAACAGGCCTCGCGCTTCGCAAGAACTTGAAGCAATGCTGTGCTGGATGGACGACACTGCACCATTGCAACCAGGCAAGATTTACACCATTAAGCACACCACCAAGGTTGCACGCACAAAAATTACCGAAGTGTTGTATCGCTTGAATATTTCAACGCTGAGTCGCGAAACGGGTGTGAACCAACTTGCCATGAACGAAATTGGCAGAGTTACTTTGCACACCACTGCCCCGCTGATGTTTGACGACTACCACCAGAATCGCACGACGGGTTGTTTCATCATTGTTGACGAAGCAACTGGTCAAACCGCTGGTGCAGGAATGTTGCTGTCGCCTCGCACATGACCGACTCGGCAAATAAACCCGTTTGGCACGAGCCACAGGTAAGCCGTGAACAACTGTGGGGTGCCCACCAATTTCATGGCATGACTATTTGGCTTACTGGGCTTTCAGGTTCGGGTAAATCAACCATCGCCCATGATCTTGCTCGCAAATTAACCGAACTCGGCAAGTTTGCATATGTACTCGACGCCGACAACGTTCGTCACGGCCTGAACAGCAATCTTGGATTCACCGATGACGACCGGGCAGAAAATGTTCGTCGTATGGCCGAAGTTGCGAAACTGTTTGCCGGCGCTGGCGCAATCACCATTGTGCCCATCATCAGCCCATTTGCATCAGGTCGACAATTTGCTCGCCTCATTCACACTTCTGACAATTTGGAATTCGTTGAGGTGCATGTGGCTACATCACTTGCCGACTGCGAGGCTCGTGACACCAAAGGCCTCTACGCACAGGTGAAGGCTGGCGCCAATATTGGGCTTTCTGGCGTAAACGCGCCCTACGAGGCACCCACTGCTCCTGAATTCACATTGTGTCTAAATGGTGAGTCACTGGACCAGTGCGTTGAAACATTGTTGCGTGACGTGCTGCTTCGTTGTGGCATGAAAAGATAGTCACCGTGCAATACGACCCGCACCCACAGCTTCCATTGATGATCGGGTATGCGTTGATCGCCCCCCGCATCAAAGTGTTGTACGTGCCAACCACCAAGGTGGCTTGCAGCACGCTGAAGCTATTGGTTGCTCAGATTGAGGGCACTTACAACGAGCAGGCCTCACGCGAGATCATCTCGCCGAATATTTCGCAAGAACAGACCATTCACAACTATCGAGTGCACGGCCTTCGCCGCATGTTCGAACTTTCCCCACAAGAACAATGGGAAGTTATTCAGTCCCCAGAGTGGCTTCGAGTTGCTGCGCTGCGCGATCCGCTGAAGCGCGCTTACTCCTCGTGGGAAAACCGCGCGTTCCTACGAGCACCCGGAACGCCAAAGTCGATCCTTGAAGCTTGCTCAGACGTGTTAGTTGATGGTCGCGTAGATGTTGCTGCGACATTTAAGAAGTTTGCTCGCGCAATTCATGCCGACCGCGATGCCTTCTCGATTGATGACCATTTCCGACCACAGTTCAACACGTTGTATTCCAACCAACTGGAATATCAAGAGTTCATTCGTATTGATCAGCATGGAGAAATGCAACGGCTTGCCGACGTACTCAATGCGCGCGGAGGAACGAACGTTTCACTACAGCGGTTGAATAGCGGACTTGGCATCAAGCCCGAACAGGTGTACGACCGCGAAACCGCAGACCTGATTGAACAGACGTACCACGAGGATTATGAGTGGTTTCATTTCGAGCGGCACAACTACGCGGCCTCAACTGCAACGTTTGTGCTTGACCCGTTGCAGCAGGCTTTCCTTACAAACTTGCGCCAAACCACCGAACGGTTGCAAACACTGTCAAACGCAGCATTCACACGCGTGGGATTCCGCTACGGAATGAAGCAAGTGTTGCGTTCACTCAAGTTGCGATTGACACGACCAAGTCGTCGACACGATCCGAAGTTGTTGCAGTGGTAGCAGCACACATTGGCACGGCGGCACGCATAGGCATAGTCACCGTTTCTGACCGCGCGTCACAAGGTGTCTACGAAGACCTAGGTGGTCCAGCAATTCGTGAATACCTCGGCAAGCACATCATCAGTGAATGGACCGATGTTTCACGAATCGTTCCCGATGAAACCGATGTAGTTGCAGCGACATTGATTGACCTTGCAGACATCGAGGGTTGCTCACTGATCGTCACCACCGGTGGCACAGGCCCGGCTATTCGCGACATCACGCCTGAAGCAACAGAAGCCGTGTGCGAAAAGATAATGCCAGGGTTTGGTGAACTAATGCGCCAAGTAAGCCTGCAGTATGTTCCAACAGCAATTTTGTCTCGACAAACCGCGGGCATTAGGGGCACTTGCCTAATTGTTAACTTGCCAGGCAAACCAACGTCAATCGCACAGTGTCTCGATGCAGTGTTGCCCGCTATTCCCTACTGCATCGACATCATCGGTGGCGCCCATATCGACGTGGGCAATGGCGTTGAAGCGTTTCGGCCAAAAGCCAAATAGTAATTACTTACTGGCGTCGTAAGCCTGACCTGCAGCCTTTGGTGCGCGACTGCGACCAACGAACCCGGCCACCACAACAAGCGTCACGATGTATGGAGCCATCAGCAAGAACTCCGATGGAATTCCAGTATCCAAGTTGGACATCTTCAACTGAATTGCTTCAGCAAGGCCAAACACCAACGCAGCGGTAAGAGCTCCTACCGGGTGCCAACGACCAAAGATGACTGCTGCCAATGCGATGAAGCCGCGACCATTCGTAATGTTTTGATCAAAGCGACCCACGGTGCCAATTGGCCACCAGGCACCCCCAAGTCCTGCAATTGCGCCCGCAATCCATACGTTGCGATAACGGAGTTTCAGTACATCAATACCCAGTGTGCCAGCAGCCTGCGGATACTCGCCGATTGCACGAGTGCGTAGACCCCAGCGGGTGCGGTACATACACCACGTGGTCACCACCACGGCAATCACCGAGATGTACACAAAATACGTTTGGGTAAACAGCGCTACACCGATAACTGGAATATCGCTAAGCAGTGGCACGGCATAAGGGGTAAATGGCTTGACGATGTTGTACTCAGGATTTTCAGTAAGTACACGTTGCGACAAGAAACTTGTGAGCCCTAATGAGAAAAAGTTGATTGCGAAACCCACAATCACTTGGTCAACTTTGAAACGAATTGCAAACACTGCGAGCAACGCCGAAAGCCCTACGCCCATCGCCATTGCACCAAGCACACCAAACCAAGGCCCATACAGCGAGCCAATTACCGCGCCGGCAAAGGCGCCTCCAAGCAACTGTCCTTCAATAGCGATGTTGATAATTCCGCTGCGTTCGCACAGAATTCCCGCAATTGCTCCAAGCGTGATTGGCACACTGCGAGTAACCGTGTCTTGCAACATTCCCGTGAGGTTGAACGAGCCACCAGACGTTGCCCATGCCAAGAAACCCACAACAAACATTGCCGTTGCAAACGCGAGGACCACGTTGGTCCACTTACCAAAGCCCCGATACAACTGCACTGCGCCAAGCGCACCAAGGAGAATCGCTAGAGCTTGAGCGAACGACTGTGCCGGCAGCACAAGCGTGAACGATTCGACAAGCTTGAAACCAGCATCACCTGGACGAGCCGACAAGAAAAAAGCCGAGATCAGTGCAAGGAAGATGAGTGAAAAGCCAACGTTGCGCGAGCGCTTCTTCTGCTCGAGCGACAACAACGGAGCTGCAACTTCGGTAGTGCTCATGAACCCCACCCCCTAAACGTTTGGCCAGCAGTGATCGTTGCGTTCTTTGTTCGCCAAATGGTTTTCACCAATAATGGCGCAGCAATAAACATCACGATGAGCGCACGGAGCACGATGATCAAGTCAATTGGAACATCACTATTTGTTTGCATCTGCCTACCACCTGCCTGCAGCGCGCCAAACAAGATGGCTGCGAACAACGTTCCCAACGGACTTGACTGACCGAGCAGTGCGATAGCTATCGCGTCGAAACCAATGTTGCCAGCAAAGTTGGTCGATGCGTATCCGTACGTGCCCAGCACTTCTGCAGCGCCAGCCAAGCCAGCGAAGCCTCCAGCGAACATCATTGACAACACGGTGAGGCGCTTTACGTGCATGCCTGCATACGTCGCTGCGTCTGCATTTAAGCCGTAGGCACGGAACTCAAAACCAGTTGTGGTCTTTTTCAAGAACCACCAATACGCAACTACAGCTGCGATTGCAACAACGAAACCCAGGTGTGCAACAAGATCAGCCCGACCATCCATAAAGCCAAACAGTCGAGGCAATCGACCTTCAGTACTGACTAATTTTGAAATTGGATCAGTGCGGTCTTCGCGCTGGAACAGATCGGTCTTGAGCAGCCACAGAATGAAAAAGGCCGCCATGTTGTTGAGCATGATGGTGGTGATTACCTCGTGAGCACCCGTGCGTGCTTTCAGAATTCCAGGAATTGCGCCAAATGCCGCACCACCAATTGCACCAGCAAGAATGGCGAGAGGAACTTGAATGAATCCTGGACCATCCATTGCAAACCCGACCCACAGCGACGTCATTCCACCAGCGAGCATTTGCCCGGTTGCACCAATGTTGAACAATCCGGCCTTAAAAGCAATGGCTACTGAAACACCACACAGAATGAGTGGTGTTGAACTGTTAATGGTGTTGGAGATAGCACGGAGTGATCCGAAAGAGCCAACAACCAACGCCCAGTACGCACTACCCACGGTGGAGATTGCGCCAAGAATGTCGCCATTCTTCAAGTTGTCAACATCAGAAATGACGATGATGAAAGCGCCAACAATGAGCGCCGATAACACCGCGAGCAACGTGAGTTTCATGGAACTCACTCGATTAAGGCGCTCACCTAACTTGTTGAACAGGTTCTTCATGCCGAAACCGCACTGTCTGGTCGCGAACCTGCCATATACAGACCGACTTCCATCGGTGTCACTTTCTTTGGATCGAGTTCGGCAACAACTTTGCCTCGATACATCACAAGTAGTCGATCTGAAAGCGCCATCACTTCTTCAAGTTCGGTGCTCACAATAAGCACCGCAGTTCCAGCGTCGCGCTCTTTCACTATACGCGAGTGAATGTATTCAATACTGCCAACATCAACTCCGCGCGTTGGTTGAGCAGCGATAGTAAGGCGAAGATCTCGACTGAGTTCTCGTGCGACAATCACCTTCTGCTGGTTTCCACCCGACAATGTGCCGACTCCTGTTTCCTTGTTAGGAGTGCGAATGTCGTATTCAGAGATCAATGTTTCAGCAATTGCATCTGCGGCTTCCCAGTCAACAATTACACCGTGAGAGAACTGTTCATCGTGATAGCGGGTCAAAACGAGATTCTCGGCAACACTGAGTCCGCCAACTAGCCCCTGACGCTGGCGGTCTTCAGGGATGTGTGCCATACCCATTTGATGACGTTCGCGAGGATCGGAATGCGTGAGGTCTTTGCCATCAAGTGCAATAGCACCACTTGTTGCTTTACGTAGCCCGGTGAGCGCCTCGACCAATTCGGTCTGTCCATTCCCTTGCACGCCAGCAATACCAACGATTTCACCAGCACGAACTTCAAACGAAACATTTTCAACATGAGTTCTGCCATCGGCATCAAGCACCGTGAGGTCGGTGACTTTCAGCACCACATCGCCAGCTTTTGCAGAATTCTTTTCTACGGTCAACTGAACCGGACGACCAACCATCATCTCTGCGATCTGTGACTCGGTGGCTGCCTTCGGATCAACTTCGCCAACCACTTTGCCGCGTCGCAACACTGCAATTCGATCTGCAATCTTGAGGGCCTCTTTCAACTTGTGGGTAATGAAAACCACGCCACGACCTGCAGAAACTAGAGTCTTCACGATTTCAAAAAATTCAATGATTTCACTTGGTGTAAGTACCGCGGTGGGCTCGTCGAACACCACAACTTTTGCGTCACGCAACAGCACCTTCACGATTTCAACACGTTGCTGAACACCTACGGGCAAATCTTCAATGACTGCATCGGGGTCGAGATCAAGGTTGTATCTTTCGGAAATTTCGCGCACCATTCTGCGCGCTTCATCAATGTTGAGTTTCCCGAGCGCTCCAGTTGGCTCTACACCGAGCACCACGTTTTCGGCCACTGTGAATACCGGAACCAGCATGAAGTGCTGGTGGACCATTCCGATTCCTGCAGCAATGGCATCAGCCGGCGACGAAAACACCAAAGGGGTTCCATCAATAACGATTTCACCCTCGTCGGGTTTATACATTCCATACAACACACTCATAAGCGTGGATTTGCCTGCGCCGTTTTCACCAATGAGTGAAAGCACTTCACCAGTATTGAGCGAAAGATTTACATTGTCGTTGGCAACGACTCCAGGGAAACGCTTGGTAATTCCACGCAACTCAAGCTTCATGACTGAAGACTTCCCATGCACCACAGACTAATCAACAACACCACTGCCACTTCAATGCAGGTTTGTTCGGTGGAGAAATGGAAACGGGGGCCGCTTTCGCGACCCCCGCTCCTACTACTGACTCGCTCCGAAGAGCGAAGAATTACTTGGTGACGATTGAACCGTCAATGATGCCAGCAGTTACTGCATCAAGCTCTGCCTGAAGTTCAGGAGTGATGGTTGACGTGATTGACACACCAACACCACCGTTTTCGAGAGTTCCGAGGTAATCGGTTCCGCCGCCTGTTGCTGCAAGAGCGTCCTTCACAGCCTGAAGTACTGCAGCGTCAATCTTCTTCAAAACTGATGCTACGTATACCTCTGCCTGTGTTGGGTTTGAAATTGCCATGTCAACGTCAACACCGATGATCTTGACCTTGCCAGCTGAGTCCATCGCGAACTGCGATGCACCAAGGCCTACTGGGCCTGCTACTGGGAAGATGATGTCGGCGCCTTCGTCTGACATGCTCTTCGCAATGCTGGTTCCCTTGGTCTGGTCTTGGAAGTCACCAGAGAAAGTTCCGTCTTGCTTAGCAATGTCCCAACCGAGAACCTTCACTGAAGTTCCCTTTTGTGCGTTGTAGTACTCAACACCCTTAGCGAAACCTTGCATGAAGATTGCTACTGGTGGAATGTTGATACCACCGAATGTACCGACGATGCCGGTCGTGGTGGTTGCTGCTGCCATGTAACCAGCCAAGAATGATGGCTGATCAGTTGCGAAGGTAAGACCCTGAACGTTTGGTGCCGAAGTGTTGGAGTCAACAATTGCGAACTGAACGGTTGGGTTTGCTTCTGCAGCTGCCTTCGTTGCGTCTGCGAGCAAGAAGCCCACAGTTACGATTACGTTGCAACCCTTGTCAACGAATGACTGAAGGTTTGGTGCATAGTCGGCATCTGATGCTGACTCGAGCAGGTCGATGCTTACACCGAGTTCTGCTTCTGCAAGCTTGAGACCGTCATAGGCGTTCTGGTTGAAGCCCTTGTCATCAACGCCACCGATGTCGGTAACTTCGCATGCCAAGCCTGCTGCACCTGCTGCCACTGTTGTGTCTGATGAAGAGTCTGACGAACCGCAAGCGGCCAATCCAACTACTGCAACGAGACCAACAGCAAGACCTTTAAGTGTCTGCTTTCTCATTTTTCTTTTTCTCCCTCTTACGTGCCTCTAGAAACACGTATGTTTGTTGGTAGAAAGATCTTAGTTCACCGCATTTGCGCGGTTTTACCAAGTGTCAACCATTGGCCGTTTTTTGCCCATTCTGGGTAGTGGCGTTGGACACGCTGAAAGCAAGGCCAGTATGCGTTTTCGCGTATCAGCGGGGTTGATCACGTCATCAATTTCAGTATGACTAGCCATGCTGAGGGCACTACCCCTTATATATGCGGCGTCAATGAGGCGCTTTTCCAGTTCTTGACGCTCTTCAGCAGTTAATGCTGCATCGAGTTCTTTCTTGAACCCAAGTCGCACGGCGCCTTCTAGGCCCATTCCACCAAACTCACCGCTCGGCCACGAAACGATCATGTCTTTGGCATGAAAACTTCCGCCTGCCATTGCTTGAGCGCCGAGACCATAGCCCTTGCGCAACACAACAGTTATCCATGGAATAGTCACACTTGCAGCGGTAACGAATAACCGCGAGAAGTGACGTACTTGTGCTGTCTCTTCGGCTTGCGGGCCAACCATGAAGCCCGGCGTGTCACAGAGCGAAACAAGTGGAATATCAAATGCATCGCAGAGTTGCACGAACCGCGCCATTTTGTCGGCACTCGGCGTGTCTATCGCGCCACCTAAATGTGCAGGGTTGTTCGCGACAATGCCAACTGGTCTGCCCTCGATCCGCGCAAATGCGGTGACGATTCCAACGCCAAACTCAGATCGAAGTTCAAGAACAGAGTCAATATCAGCAAACGTATTGATCACTGCACGAATGTCATACACGCGAGTGCGCTGTTCTGGAATGAGCTCGCGCAATGCTTCGTCGCTATGACGACTGAACACAGCTGTGACGCCTTGAAAATACGACAAGTATTTCTTTGCAACTGCAACGGCTTCCGCTTCGTCGGCAACACGAATGTCGACAACACCATTCTCAGTTTGAGTTGCAATCGGACCAATTTCAGATGGCTTCACTACTCCAAGCCCACCGCCTTCGATCATTGCTGGACCAGCCATACCGATATTTGAGTTCTCTGTAGCGATGACAACATCACAACAACCGAGTAAGGCTGCGTTGCCCGCAAAGCAATAACCCGACGCAATGCCAACCAATGGAACCAGTCCAGAAAGTTGCGCGAACGATGCGAATGACATCACATCAAGACCTGCAACTCCAGGCGCATCAGTATCGCCCGGGCGACCACCGCCACCTTCGGCGAACAACACCACTGGTGTCATATTTCGTTTCGCAACTTCAAAGATGCGATCTTTCTTCCGATGATTAATGAACCCTTGTGTGCCAGCAAGCACGGTGTAGTCATATGCAACAACGGTGCAACTGGTGCTTTGCTCACCAAAGAGTTCGGAGTTGATCGTTGCAATTCCGGTAATGAGTCCATCTGCAGGGGTGTTGGCGATGAGGTCGTCTTCGCTCCTGCGACTTCGTTGTGCTGCAACAGCAAAACTTCCGAATTCAACGAAGCTTCCATCATCGATCAAGTCAGTAACATTTTCTCGCGCAGTGCGTTGACCTTTTGCATGACGTTTGGATACGGCTTCGCTGCGAGCTGCATCGAGCAAGAGTCCTTGCCGTAGTCGCAACTGCTCCAAATCGGCACGTTTCTCCGAAGACGAAACAGAGGCGGCAACCGCTCTTTGCGAAACACTTTCGGCAACGCACTCGGCAAGTAGTTCACCTTCTGCCACCGACTTTCCGACAGTCGCGAACAGCGCAGTGATACGACAAGCCACATCAGCCACAACGGGATGCTCCATTTTCATGGATTCAATAACCACGATTTCTGTTCCAGCAGCAACCACGTCGCCAACTGCAACCTTTACTGCAACCACTGTTCCTACAAGTGGCGAGCGCAACGACGAAGTGGTCATGCGCAAACTGTAGACAACTAGTGCTTACGCCTTTGCACGGGTGCGGCGAAGCAGCGGGTCGGCAATGCGCAGAGCATTATCGGCGAATCGCATGACCCGACCAGCGGCTCCTGGAGTTGTGGAGTCAATGAGGTTTCCCATTACCGCAAGCGTGATGTCGGCTGCAGTTTGCGAACCCACTGCAACTCGAAGGCCCGGTTTCAACAGCCATGGGTGCCCAATGATGAAACTGAACCTGCGCCCCGTGCGCAAAAACGCGTCAAACCGCTCGCCCACACGCTTGTCATATTCGACAGTTGCAGTATCAGGGTTTTCCACGAAGCACTGGATTGCCAGCATGCCCGACTCCAATGAGTAGTCAATTCCCTCGCCATTCATTGGGTTCACAAAACCGGCTGCATCACCAACAGCCACCCAGCCTGGGCCATGTCGACGGACGCAACTCATAGGCAAGCGCCACGCACGCGGCTTATCTACATAGTCACCAAGTGACCACGGCTCACGAACGATTGACGCATACTGATCGAGCAACGTATTGAGATTGAGTTTCTTGAAGCCCTTCATGGTGCTGAGCGCTCCTACACCAATGTTCACCGTTCCGTCGCCAGCAGGAAACATCCACCCGTAACCAGGCACCGGAGTTCCATGTTCATCCCGCAAACTGAGACACGCTTCAAGGTGTCGCTCTGCATGACGCGGGGTTGGCGCATATGCGCGAATTGCCAAACCAAATGTTTCATCGGGGTCGCGAACTGCGCCAAGCATTTTTGCGGCAGCACCTTGTGCGCCAGTTGCCAAAACCACGAGTGACGCACGAATCACTTCGCTGCCTACTTGCACGCCAACTACTCGACCTCCTTCAAGCACAGGC